>JANONV010000148.1:0-2592 GCA_031421015.1 Gallionella sp.
CGCCAGATGTTCTGGGGGCGCCAGTTCATGAACCCTTTCGCATCTGAATGACAGATCAATTAAAGGGGTAAGCGTAGCATTCTTTTCGGAGGCCATAACCCGGCATCCCATCTGAATGGATTTATGGGGCAGCTTCGCATCGCGTTTTCGCCTTTTGCTTATCCAGTTATTCCATCACCTCTTCAGTTATTTCCCGCACTTCTTCGTGAGCATCGTTGCGGCAGATTGAGGCTACGAACAAAATACAAATCAGCATCTCCTTGAAACACTGATATGGAACGCTCCACATCCTCCACCTCGCAACTCATCCAGCGGGTCATTCATTTGGCCTGGCCGGTTCTGGTCGCGCAGCTTGCAAGGTGCGCGCCTATCTCGCCGCATCCTCCTGGGGGGTGCCTGCGGTGTTCGCCTTGCGGATTTTCTTTGGCCTATCCACTGACAAAAGATACCGGAATAGATTTATTTTTCCTTAGCTACGAGACCGCAACAAAACCTCTACCTTATGCCGTCCGCCTTTTGCCCGGAAACACCAGCGCAAAAGTACTGCCCTTGCCCACTACACTCGATATTTCAAACTTGGCCTGATGGCGCAGCGCGATGTGTTTGACGATGGCGAGACCCAGGCCGGTGCCGCCGGTTTCGCGCGAGCGGCTGCGATCCACGCGGTAGAAGCGCTCGGTCAGGCGGGGGATATGCTCCGGCGCGATGCCGATGCCGCTGTCCTGCACCGAGAATACCGGCTGGCCGTCGCGCTCTGCCCAACTCAACACGATCGTCCCGCCTTCGGGCGTGTAGCGGATCGCGTTGCCAAGCAGATTGCCGAACGCGCTATGCAACTCTTCGCGATTGCCCGGCAATTTCGCGTTGCCCTGCATTTCCAGACGCAAAGTATGTTTTTCGCCGCTGAGCAACCGCCCTTCCCGATAGATATCATCCAGCAGGTCGCTCACGTCCACGATCTCTTCGCGCAACGGACTTTGATCGTTTTCCAAACGCGACAGGGTAAGCAAGTCGGCGACCAGATTCTCCATGCGCTGGGTTTGCTCGGCCATCAGATGCAGGGCACGCCGCGCGCTGTCCTGGCTGAGATCGGGCATGTCCAGCAGATTTTCCACAAAGCCGTTCACCACGGTCAGCGGCGTACGCAATTCGTGCGAGACATTGGCGACGAAATCGCGGCGCATGGCGTCGACGCGCTCGAATTGCGTGATGTCGCGGCTGATCAGCAGCCGTTTGTCCCCGCCATACGGAATGAGTTTGATGGACAACACCATATCGTCATGGCGCGCCGGGCGCATCATCAACGGCTTGCTGAACCCAGGTTCCCTGAGAGGGGATTCCCCAAGATAGGATTGATGGAGATACTCGATGAACTCCGGCTGCCGCACCAGGTAAGTGATGTCCTGCATGATGTCGTGTTCGGCATCGAGGTCGAAGTGCAACTGGGCGATCGGGTTGAACCACTCGAGGCGATTCACTTCGTTAAGGATCGCCACGCCCTCCGGCAACGCGGCGGTAGCTTGTTCCATGTGCTGCAATTCGGTCGCCAGTTTTTGCTTGGTCTGGTTATGTTTTTTGACCATCTTGTAGAGTTGGGAGAACACCTCATCCCAGATTCCGCCCGCTTCCGGGATGGTTTCGAGGCGCGCGTCATTCAACCAGACTTCCAGTTTATAAAGTTGCCATGCGTGGCGCACCATCATGATCAGCAGCACCAGCAACATGAACAACAAAGCGTAAGCAGCCGAGAATATGCCCCACAGCAGCAGCGCAAACAGCGCGCCGAATATAACGGGAAGACTCAGGCGAAACCAGAAATCCTGCACACAACGCTCCTTATGGATTTGCCATCAATCGTAGGGGCGTGCTTCACCCTTCGGGTGAATCGCGCCCCTCCCGCAGCCCGCACACTCAATTAACCGAAAACCGATAACCGCTGCCGCGCACGGTCTGGATCAGGCCGTCCATTTCCACCGGCTCCAGCGCGGCGCGCAGACGGCGAATATGCACGTCCACGGTGCGCTCCTCGACGAACACCTGCGTGCCCCACACTTGATCGAGCAATTGCGTGCGGCTATACACGCGCTCGGCATGGGTCATGAAAAAATGCAGCAGACGAAACTCCGTCGGCCCCAGTTCGATACCTTCACCCTTTGCCGTCACACGATGAGTCGAGGGCGACAGATCCAGCCCGCCCGCCGTCACCGTTTCATCTGGCAGAGCCGGAATATGACGGCGCAACACCGCGCGTATCCGCGCCATCAATTCGCGCGGCGAAAACGGCTTGGTGATGTAATCGTCCGCGCCAGACTCCAAACCCAATATCTTGTCGCGCTCGTCGCCGCGCGCGGTCAGCATGATGATAGGAATATCCTTGCTGCGCGCATCGGCGCGAAACTGTTTCGCCAAAATCACACCGCTGGTGTTCGGCAACATCCAGTCCAGCAGAATCAAATCCGGCACATTGCTGCGTATCTGTTGCCACGCACTGTCCGCGTCTTCGGCGCGCAACGCCTGAAATCCCGCCTGCATCACATTGAACACCAGCAATTCCTGGATCGCCGGCTCGTCTTCCACAATCAAAATCTTCGC
>JANONV010000149.1:0-2413 GCA_031421015.1 Gallionella sp.
ATGGGCGGCGCGCCGGGACTGGCTCTGGTCGAGGTATTGCACCGTCTCGACCCAAACACGCGCATTGTGGTGCTGACTGGATATGCCAGCATCGCTACCGCAGTCGAGGCGATCAAACTGGGCGCAACGCAATACCTCGCCAAGCCTGCCAATGCCGACGAGATCGTTGCGGCCTTTGATCATGCCCCCGATAGCCATGCACCGCTCAGAACGCGCCCCGCGCAAATCGGAAGGCTGGAATGGGAGCACATCCAGCGCGTGCTGCGCGAGCATGACGACAATGTTTCCGCCACCGCCCGCGCGCTCAACATGCACCGCCGCACGCTGCAACGCAAGCTGGCCAAGCCGCCGTTGCGTACCGATTGAAAAAGGGCGCCAGCCCTCTATCTAACCTTCCCCCAAAGGGGGAAAGGACGATTGTTCCCTCTCCCTCCGGGAGAGGGTTTGGGTGAGGGTCGAATCGCGCCCCTACAGAGCTGCTTTATGCTTAAATCGCGTCTCATATAAAACGCGCCCCCGAAACTTCATGGAAAAAATCCGCCTGTCCAAACGCATGTCCGAACTCGGCCTGTGCTCGCGCCGCGAAGCTGACGGCTATATCGAGAAGGGCTGGGTCGAAGTTGATGGCGAAGTCGTCAGCGAGTTGGGCAGCAAGGTCTATGCTACCCAGCAAGTAAAGTTGCTCACCCCCGCGCAGAATACCCAGCAACAACGGGTAACGATCCTGCTCAACAAGCCGATCGGCTATGTGTCGGGGCAGGCCGAGCACGGCTACAAGCCGGCTAGTGCCTTGCTGGATGACAGCACGCACTGGGCCGAAGATCCATCGCCGCTGCGCTTTCATCGCAGCCAGTTTCTTGGCCTCGCCCCGGCAGGCAGGCTGGATATAGACTCACAAGGTTTGCTGGTACTCACCCAGGACGGACGTATCGCCAAACAGTTGGTCGGCGAAGATTCCAAAGTGGACAAGGAATATCTGGTGCGCGTGCAGGGCAAGCTGAATGACAGCGGCCTTGCCTTGCTCAATCAAGGCCTCAAGCTGGATGGCGAGTACCTCAAACCGGCAAAAGTGACCTGGCAGAACGAAGACCAACTGCGCTTCGTGTTGCGCGAGGGCAAGAAACGCCAGATCCGCCGCATGTGCGAACTGGTCGGCCTGAGCGTATCCGGACTGAAACGCATCCGCATCGGCAAGGTGAAGCTGGGTGATCTGCCGGTGGGACAGTGGCGATATTTGGGCGCTGAAGAACAGTTTTGATGCCGAATAATTCTGGCTGACTCAGTAATTCGCCCTGCATGGGCAACCCGCCCTACGCGGACTCGTTTTTTTTACGCTCCACCAACAACGAATATAACCTGCGGCTATCCGCACGCAGTACCGTGAAAGTGAGATCGCCAAGGTGGATGTGATCTCCACGTTTGGGCAACTGTCCGGCGGCTTGCAGCACCAGTCCCCCCACCGTGTCATACTCCTCGTCGCTGAATTCCGTGCCGAGCGCGGCATTAAAATCAGCGATCTCGGTGTCTGCCTTGACGCGATACTGGCCTGACGCTTCCGCGATGATGTTGTCTTCGTCATCATCGAAATCGTATTCGTCTTCGATGTCGCCGACGATCTGCTCCAGCACGTCTTCGATGGTCACCATGCCTGACACGCCGCCGTACTCATCCGCCACCAGCGCGATATGGTTGCGGTTGCTGCGGAAATCCCGCAACAGCACATTCAGACGTTTTGCCTCCGGCACAAACACCGCCGGACGCAGCATATCGCGCACGTCGAATTCTTCTCCTGCGTAATAGCGCAACAGGTCTTTTGCCAGCAGGATGCCGATGATGTTGTCCTTGTCGCCATCGGTCACGGGGAAACGCGAGTGCGCTGTTTCGATGACAAAAGGGATGAATTTTTCCGGCGGTTCGCTGATATCGATGACATCCATTTGCGCGCGCGGAATCATGATTTCGCGCACTTGCCTTTCGGAGACTTGCAGCACGCCCTCCATCATGGACAATGCGTCGGCATCCAGCAGGTCGCGTTCATAAGCGGAATGCAGCAGTTCGACGAGCTGCTCGCGGTCTTCCGGTTCACGCAGCAAAAATGCGGAAAGGCGTTCCAGCAGGCTGGGTTTGTTACTTTCGGGGTCTTCCATTTTATAAAACTAAATTGCCAAATAAGGATCGGGGAAGCGCAATTTTAACATTAGCGCGGTTTCCAGTGTTTCCATCTCGGCGGCATCGGTATCTACCTCATGCCCATAGCCTTGCAGATGCAAAGCGGCGTGTATGGAAAGATGCGCGTAATGCGCCAGCAGGCCTTTGTGCTGATCGTGCGCTTCGCGCTCCACCACAGTCGCGCAGATAACGATGTCGCCATGCAAGGCACACCCCTTAACCCCAAACCCCTCCCGGCCTCCCC
>JANONV010000150.1:0-4410 GCA_031421015.1 Gallionella sp.
CTGCCGGCCGGCACCGAGATGGTGATGCCCGGCGACAACGTCAGCATCACGGTGAACCTGATCAACCCGATCGCCATGGAAGAAGGCTTGCGCTTCGCCATCCGTGAAGGCGGCCGTACTGTGGGTGCGGGGGTGGTGGCAAAGATTATCGAGTAGACAGGGCGGGAGCGGATGGAGTGGGGAGGGGTTTCTGTCCTCTGTCTTCTGTCTTCTGTCCTCTGAACTAGGCCAGTAGCTCAATTGGTAGAGTATCGGTCTCCAAAACCGAGGGTTGGGGGTTCGAAACCCTCCTGGCCTGCCAAAATGGCAAGTAGCAAGTAATAGAGGTGCCCTGGAGTGCTTCTGGGAATCCGGGTTTATATAGCCTAAAAGTTAATCGGAATAATCGCGCATGTTAGACAAAATCAAGTTGGCCGTTGCCTTTCTGCTGGTGGTGGCAGGCATCGCAGGTTTCTATTACTTGCGCGACAGTGCCGCAGTGCTGAGGCTGGCTTCGGTGCTGGTTGGTTTGTTGCTGGCGACGGGCATGGCATGGAGCAGCGAACCGGGTAAGCGGTTTTTTACTTTCGGCAAGGACTCTGTCGGCGAGGCGAAGCGTGTGGTTTGGCCGACGCGCAAAGAAACATTGCAGACCACCGGCATAGTGATCGCATTTGCCATCACCATGGCGTTGTTTTTGTGGGCGGTGGATGCCAGTTTGATGTTGCTGGTGAATATGCTGATGGGACGGGGTAAATGATGGCCAAGAGCTGGTATGTCGTTCATACGTACTCGCAGTTCGAGAAAAGCGTGCAGCGTGCATTGACCGAGCGCATTCTGCGCGAGGGTATGCAGGATAAATTCGGCCAGATTCTGGTTCCGGTCGAAGAAGTGGTGGAGCTGAAGCTGGGGCAAAAGAGTATTACTGAACGCAAGTTCTTCCCCGGTTATGTGCTGGTCGAGATGGAAATGACCGATGAGACCTGGCACCTGGTGAAGAATACGCCCAAGGTGACCGGTTTTCTGGGTGGTTCGGCGATGAAGCCCACGCCGATCAGCGAGAAAGAAGTGCAGAATATCATGCGGCAAATGCAGGCTGGGGTTGAAAAACCGAGGCCCAAGGTGCTGTTCGAGGTGGGTGAGCTGGTGCGTGTCAAAGAAGGCCCGTTCACCGACTTCAATGGTTCGGTTGAAGACGTTAATTACGACAAGAATAAAATCCGCGTGGCGGTGACCATCTTTGGTCGTTCGACGCCGGTGGAGCTGGATTTTGGGCAGGTAGAGAAGGCCTGAAGAGAATACAGGGCTGAGGACTCAGGACTGAGTAGTGCGGCAGTAATTGTTTTTAACGGGGAGCGTACCGGAATAAATACGGTATGCGTTTAACCCACTGATAAGGAGTAGTAACGTGGCAAAGAAAATTGTTGGCTACATCAAGCTGCAAGTGCCTGCGGGCAAGGCAAATCCAAGTCCGCCAATCGGACCTGCGCTCGGTCAGCGCGGCCTGAACATCATGGAGTTTTGCAAAGCGTTTAACGCGCAAACCCAAGGTGTCGAACCCGGTCTGCCGATTCCGGTGGTGATCACCGCGTTTGCGGACAAGAGCTTCACCTTCATTATGAAGACGCCGCCCGCAAGCATTCTGATCAAGAAAGCCGCAGGTATTCAAAAAGGCAGCAAAACGCCGCATACCGACAAGGTGGGCAAGCTGACCCGCAAGCAGGCGGAACAGATCGCAACAACCAAGATGCCGGATTTGACGGCTGCCGATATGGACGCGGCGGTGCGCACCATCGCCGGTAGCGCGCGCAGCATGGGTATCACCGTGGAGGGCGCATAACATGATGTCCAAACGCTATAAAGCGATTGCAGCCAAGGTCGATCGCGACAAGTTGTATCCCTTGAATGATGCGCTGAAGCTGGTTAAAGAAAATGCCGGGGCCAAGTTTGATGAGTCTATCGACGTTGCGATCAACCTCGGTATTGATGCAAAAAAATCCGAGCAATTGGTGCGCGGTTCGGTGGTGTTGCCCAAGGGAACCGGCAAGACGGTGCGGGTCGCGGTATTTGCGCAGGGCGTCAAAGCTGAAGAAGCCAAGGCAGCCGGCGCCGACATCGTCGGCTTCGAAGATCTGGCCGAATCCATCAAGGGCGGCAACCTGAATTTTGACGTGCTGATCGCCAGCCCGGATGCGATGCGTCTGGTCGGGCAGTTGGGGCAGATCCTCGGCCCGCGCGGTTTGATGCCTAACCCTAAAGTGGGTACGGTGTCCGCTGACGTGGCGGGCGCGGTGAAGAATGCCAAGGCCGGCCAAGTACAGTATCGCACCGACAAGAACGGTATCGTGCAATGCACCATCGGGCGTGCTTCGTTCGCCCCGGAAGCGTTGCGTGAAAACCTGCTGGCGCTGGTTGACGCGCTGAACAAGGCCAAGCCAGCGGCTTCCAAAGGGATCTACCTGAAGAAGGTGTCGCTCTCCAGCACCATGGGTGCGGGTATTCGCGTTGAACAGGCGAGCCTGGTTGCATAGTTTTGATTTGAATTTGCTGGCGAGAACTTTGTTGTTGAGGTTGGGTCTCGTCGGCATTTGTTTTTGGACTGCTGGCGGGTATGCAGCATCCAAGACCGGTGGAGTCGCAAGGCTTAATGTTCGGTAGGTAGTTGGTGGTGTGATTGAGGATTTTCTGTCCTCAGTCCTCTGTCTTCTGTCCTCTGATTCCCCCGTAGATGGTGTGCCCGCGAGCAGGGTTGTTGTTCTCCTGACTCATGGTCGCTGTTGTAAACGATGGAATGTGCGTAAGGGAGCTTCTGGAAATTTGAAGTTCCCGTAACTGCATTCCGGAAACTGGAGGAATACTTGAGTCTCAATCTGCAAGAAAAACAAGCTGTGGTAGCTGAGGTCAGCGCCCAAGTGGCGCTGGCGCAAACTATCGTTTTGGCAGAATACCGTGGCATCCAGGTCGCTGACATTACCAGGCTGCGTGCCAACGCGCGCAAGTCCGGGGTGTATTTCCATGTGTTGAAAAACACTTTGGCGCGGCGTGCGGTACAAGGAACGCCATTTGAAGCGCTGGCTGAAAAAATGGTTGGCCCACTGGTGTATAGCATGAGTGCCGATCCGGTCGCTGCGGCAAAAGTGATGTTTGAATTTGCCAAGACCAATGACAAGCTGGTGATCAAGGCGGGTGCAATGAGCGGTTCCGTGATGTCTGCGGAACAAGTCGGTGTGCTGGCCGCGATCCCGAGCCGCGACGAGTTGATTGCGCGCTTGATGGCGACCATGAATGCGACGACCAGCAAGTTCGTGCGCACGCTGGCTGCGATCCGCGACAAGCTTGACCTGAGCTCTTCGACAAGTTCAGAACAGACTCCGCCTGGCGGAGCCGAAGAAAATCAGGCCGCAACCGCTGCTTAAAACATTTTGAATTTTATTGAACAAGGAGAACGACATGACTGTAGCTAAAGCTGAATCAAATACAAAAATTATGGACGCAATCGCCGGTATGACCGTGCTTGAGCTGTCCGCGCTGATTAAGGAAATGGAAGAAAAATTTGGCGTGTCTGCGGCGTCAGTTGCTGTCGCCGGGCCTGCTGCCGGGGGCGGTGCTGCTGCGGCTGCGGAGCAGACCGAATTCAGCGTGATCCTGAAGGCGGCCGGAGACAACAAGGTGAACACCATCAAGGTGGTTCGCACCATTACCGGCCTGGGCTTGAATGAAGCCAAGGATCTGGTTGACGGCGCACCCAAGGCGGTTAAGGAAGGCGTCAACAAGGCCGATGCCGACGCAATCCTGAAGCAACTGGTCGATGCCGGCGCAGCGGCTGAAATCAAGTAAGGTATTGCGCTGTTGAAAGGCTGACAGGGACATCCTTGTCAGCCTTTTGCCGCTTCGAGAAGTCAGCGGCCAGCAAGTCCGTAAGGCTTTCTGCCCCCTGTCTTTTCTCAATCGTGGAGATTATATGAGCTACTCTTTTACCGAAAAAAAACGCATCCGTAAAAGTTTTGCCAAGCGAGTCGGCGCGTTGCCGGTTCCTTTTTTGTTGTCCACGCAGCTGGAATCTTTTGCCGCATTTTTGCAGGCTTATACTCCGCCGGAACAACGCAAGAATGATGGCCTGCAGGCTGCTTTCAACGGGATTTTCCCGATTTTCAGCCATTCCAAGAATGCGCGTCTGGATTTTGTCAGCTACCAGTTGGGCATGCCGCCGTTCGACGTGAAGGAATGCCGTCAGCGCGGTCTGACCTATGCTTCTCCGCTGCGCGCCCGCGTGCGTTTGACCATCATGGACAAGGAAGCGTCCAAGCCCACAGTCAAAGAAGTTAAAGAGCAGGAAGTGTACATGGGCGAAATCCCGCTTATGACCCATACCGGTTCGTTTGTGATCAACGGCACCGAGCGCGTGATCGTTTCCCAGTTGCACCGTTCGCC
>JANONV010000151.1:0-5251 GCA_031421015.1 Gallionella sp.
ACATCGTTGTCCATGAAAGTTTCCAGCATGCGGACATCCATCAGCTCGGTGACGATGGGCAGCTTGTATTTGCTGGCCGCTTTGCGGAACATGTCCAGTCCTTCCACGCCCTTGCCCTGGAAGGTATAAGGGCTGGTGCGCGGCTTGAATGCGCCGCCGCGCATCAGGCGACAACCCGCCTCGTGCACGAACTTTGCCGACAAGTCCATTTGTTCTTGCGTCTCCACCGAGCACGGCCCGGCAATAATTTGGATCTGATTGCCGCCCAACTTGATGCCGCCGATGTCGATCACGGTATTTTCCTTGTGCGATTCGCGCGACACGATTTTGTATTGCTTGGCGATGTGCATCGCCGATTCCACACCGGGCAGCGGTGTGAACATTTCTTCGCTTAACGGGCGTTCATCGCCGATTGCGCCGATCACGGTGCGTTCGATGCCGCGCGAGATATTGGCCTGCAATCCCGCAGCTTCCAGTTTTTTCACCACGGCACCGATTTGCGCGTCAGTGACATCTTTTCCCATTACGATAATCATTACTGCTCTCCAAGTGTCTGCTGCAACGCAGACAAAAATTTATCATTCTCTGTACCCAACCCAATGCTAACACGCAAATAATCCGGCATGGCGTAACTGGCGATGGGGCGCACGATCACGCCCAATTCCAGCAACTGCCGATACACGCGCGCAGCATCTTTAATTTTAAAGCTGACGAAATTGCCGAATGAAGGAATGTATTCCAGTCCCAGTTTTCTCAACCCATCCGTGATTTGCTTCATGCCGCGCTGATTCAACTCAAAGGATTGTTGCACAAAGTCCGCATCCTGCAACGCCGCCACCGCTGCGGCTTGCGCGACGCTGTTGACGTTGAACGGCTGGCGCACGCGATTCAGCATATCCATTACTTGCGGGTTGCCCAACGCGTAACCCACGCGCAACGAGGCCAGGCCGTAAGCCTTGGAGAAAGTGCGCGAAATGACCAGGTTGGGAAACTCGCTCAGCCAGGCGACGCTATCATAACGATGTTCGGTCGGCAGATATTCGTTGTAAGCCTCGTCCAGCACCACCAGAATGTCGGCAGGCAGCGCGCGCATGAATTCATGCAGCGCCGCGCCGGACAAAAACGTGCCGGTCGGATTATTCGGGTTGGCGATAAAAATCAGCTTGGCCTTGTTTTGCACAGCGGCGCGGCGCATCGCCTGCAGATCATGACCATAGTCTTTTGCCGCGACACTGATGCCCACAGCGCCGACCGCTTGGGTCGCCAGCGGATACACGGCAAAGGCATGATCGGCATACACCGCCTTGTCGCCCACGGTGAGAAAGGCGCGCGCGGCCAACTCCAGCAAATCATTCGAGCCATTACCCAGAAACACTTGCTCGAACGACACCCCGTAACGCTTGACCAGCGCGGCTTTCAGCGCATAGCCATTGCCATCCGGATACAGGCTGATCTGATCCAGCGCGGCGCGTGCCGCAGCAACCGCTTTGGGACTCGCCCCCAGCGGATTCTCGTTCGAGGCCAGTTTCACGATACCCGTGATACCCAGTTCGCGCTCCAGCTCGGAGATCGGCTTGCCGGGCTGATAAGGGGCGATGGCGCGGATGTAGGCCGGAGCCAGTTCGGAATAATTCATGGACATCTCAAAATATTACCGGGAAACCCATAAGCTCCCAAAAAATTTGTCATTCCGGCGCAGGCCGGAATCCAGTCAGTAAAAAATTCCCCGCAACGCGGGACAAAACCTAAAAGCATATTTGGATAAAACCGCTGGATTCCGGCCTGCGCCGGAAAGACGGCCTACACTGCCACCGGATACGAACCCAGCACTTTGACAAAAGACGCGACTTGCTTGAGTTCAGACAATGCGGCAGCGACTTTGGCATCGTTCTGATGGCCTTCGATGTCCATGAAAAACACGTATTCCCATAGCCCCGAACGCGCCGGGCGCGACTCAAACTTGGTCATGCTGACGCCGTGCGTGGCCAGCGGAACCAGCAAATCATGCACTGCGCCTGGGCGATTGGTGGCGGACATCACCAGCGAGGTCTTGTCGCTGCCGGAAGGCGCGACTGCCTGATTGCCCAGCACCAGAAAGCGCGTGGTGTTGCGTGGGTCATCCTCGATGTTTTCCGCAAGCACCTTCAAATCGAAACGCACTGCTGCCTGAACGCCTGCAATGGCGGCGCTGTCATGCGGATGATTTGCTGCCTGAAACGCCGCCTCGGCATTGCTTGCAAGCGGGTTTCGCATTGCCTTGGGCAGGTTTTTGTTCAGCCAATCATGGCATTGAGCCAATGACTGTGAATGCGAAAATACCGTCCTGATCGAGTCCAATTCATTGCATCTGGAGAGCAAACATTGATGGATGGGCAATATTACTTCGCCGCATATTTGCAGCGGGCTTTGCATCAACAAATCAAGCGTGCGTCCGACCGCGCCTTCGGTGGAATTTTCCACCGGCACCACGCCGTAATTCACCGTGCCCGCCTCTACCGCACGAAACACGTCATCGATGGTCGCGCAAGACTGTCCTTGTATCGCGCTGCCGAACCGCTTCAAAGCTGCCGCCTCGGTAAATGTGCCTTGCGGACCCAGATAGGCGACCGACAATTGCGCTTCCAGCGCGCGGCATTGCGACATCACTTCGGTGAACAACTGCGCCACGGCGTCATTGCCCAACGGCCCGTTGTTGTTGCTTTGCAAGCGTTTCAGCACTTGTGCTTCGCGCTCCGGGCGCAATACTGTGCCATCTTCCTTGAGACGTCCGATCTGCTGCGCCAATTCCGCGCGCTGATTGACGAGTTGCAACAACTCGTCATCCAAACGATCAATTTGCTTTCGAAGTTGTTCTAATTTTTCGCTCATATCAGGTGTCCGAACAAATTCCCGCTCATGCCATTCCCGACAAAGGTAAATCCCGCACCATCAGCACGCCAGGAATGGCGGCGAGTTGCGCGATCAGATCAACCGGAATCGCGCTATCGGTATCCACCAGCGTGTAAGCCATTTCGCCGCGCGACTTGTTCATCATATTATGTATGTTGATGCCCGCCGCCGCCAGTGCGGTGGAAATCTGACCCAGCATGTTCGGCACGTTGGCATTGGCTATCGCCAGGCGAAAAGCCGATTCGCGCGGCATCACCAGTGTCGGAAAATTCACCGTGTTGGTCAAGTTGCCGTGCTCCAGATAGTCGCGCAACTGGTCCACCACCATCACCGCGCAATTCTCTTCCGCCTCTTCGGTGGATGCACCCAGATGCGGCAAGGCCACCACGTTGGCCTGCCCCTGCAATTTCTGCGCCGGAAAATCGCAGATGTAGCAGCGCAGATGCTTGCTCGCCAAACCCGCCAGCACCGCATCGCTATCCACAATCGCATCGCGCGAAAAATTCAGCAATACGCTGCCGGGTTTCATCGCCGCTACGCGCTGCGCGTTGATCAAGCCGCGCGTCGCATCCAGCAGCGGCAGATGCAGTGTGACGAAGTCGCTATGCTTGAGCAACTCTTCCACGCTATGCGCTTTTTTCACCTGCGACGACAAGCTCCAGGCCGCATCCACGGTGAGTTCCGGATCGAAGCCATACACATGCATCCCCAGACTCAGCGCGGTATCCGCCACCAGGCGGCCGATCGCCCCGAGGCCGATGATGCCAAGGGTTCGGCCATGCAGCTCGATGCCCGCGTAGTGTTTTTTGTTGTCCTCGACCAGCTTGTGCAGCGCGGCATCGTTGCCGTTCAGGCTCGCGGTGAAATGCAGCGCGGGCACGATGTTGCGCGCCGCCAGCAACATCCCCGCCAGCACCAGCTCCTTCACCGCATTGGCATTCGCGCCCGCCGCGTTGAACACCGGCACGCCGCGCTCGCTCATTTTCTTCACCGGCACATTGTTGGTTCCGGCGCCGGCGCGCGCGATCGCTTTCACGCTGGCGGGAATCTCCATGTCGTGCATCAGTTGCGAACGCACCAGGATCGCATCGGGTTTTACAACGTCAGTGCCAACCTGATAAGCGGCTGCCGGAAAGCGTTTCAGCCCTAGTGAGGAAATCTTGTTCAGCGTGAGTATCCGGAAAGTCTTGGTCATGTTTTTCTTAGCCGTTTTTTTGGGCAAATTCGTTCATGAATTCTACCAATGTCTGAACGCCTGCCAGCGGCATGGCGTTGTAAATTGAAGCGCGCATCCCGCCCACCGACCTATGCCCCTTCAATTGCAGCAATCCGCGCGCCTCGGCCTGCTTGAGGAAATCGCCATCCAGTCCTGAGCCTGTCGAAGCCTGTCCTGAGCTTGTCGAAGTGGGGAAATCTTTCAGCGTGCCGGGGTTTTTCAAAGTACCTGGATTTTTCAAAGTAAACGGCACGTTCATGCGCGAACGATCCGATGTCGCCACAGGACAATGGTAGAAACCGTTGCTGGCGTCAATCGCCGCGTACAAAAGTTTGGCCTTGGCGATGTTGGTTTTTTCCATCGCCGCCAAACCGCCTTTGCGCTTCAGCATCTGGAACACCAGCCCGGCGATGTAGATGCCATAAGTCGGCGGCGTGTTGTACATCGAATCGTTGTCGGCATGGGTCTTGTAATCCAGCATGGTCGGGGTTCCCGCCACGGTCTGCCCGATCAGATCGTCACGCACGATAACGATGGTCAAACCTGCCGGGCCGATGTTTTTTTGCGAACCAGCGTAAATCAGGCCGTAGCGCGACACATCTACCGGACGCGACAAGATATTGGAAGACATGTCCGCCACCAGCGGCACCTTGTCACTGTCCGGCAGCCAGTTGAACTCCACCCCACCTATGGTTTCATTCGTCATGTAATGCAAATAAGCGGCATTCGGATCGCGCTGCCATGTTTCAAATGCGGGTATATAAGAAAAGTTCTTATCCGCGCCGGTCGCCACCACGTTCACACTGCCGAATTTCTTCGCTTCGCTGATGGCCTTTTTCGACCACTCGCCGGTATTCAGGTAATCAGCCGAAGTTTTGCCGCGCAACAAATTCATCGGAATCATCGCGAACTGCTGGCTCGCGCCGCCCTGCAGGAACAGCACCTTGTAGTTGGCGGGTATGCCCATCAAATCGCGCAGATCGGCCTCGGCCTGCGCCTGTATGCCCATGTATTCCTTGCCGCGATGCGACATTTCCATCACCGACATGCCGCTGCCGTGCCAGTCGAGCATTTCCGCCTGCGCCTGCTGCAACACCTCTTTCGGCAACACTGCCGGACCGGCGCTGAAGTTGTAAATAGTCATGC
>JANONV010000152.1:0-4732 GCA_031421015.1 Gallionella sp.
ACCGCGATACCCGTGCTGAAAAAAGAAACCCACTTGCCGGTCATCGTGGATCCTTCCCACGCGGGTGGCAAAGCGTGGATGGTGCCAGCCTTGTCGCAGGCTGCAATCGCAGCAGGCGCGGACGGCCTGCTGGTCGAGATGCACCCGAACCCCTGCGAGGCGTGGTGCGATGCCGATCAGGCATTGACTCCGGATGAGTTGAAAAAGTTGATGGGTACGCTGGGCGGAATCGCCAAGGCGATAGGTCGCACGCTGTAGTGGCGTAAGGCAATACGCCCTTGGTGGCCCATCGGGAAAGGGCGTATTGCCATACGCCCCTACAATCTACAGATGAAATTAAGGTAGCAAACAATGCCAACTCCACTATTCAAAAAAATTGTGATCTTCGGCGTAGGCCTGATCGGCGGCTCGTTTGCTTTGGCATTGCGCAAAGCTAGCGCTGTCACTGAAGTGGTAGGTTTCGGGCGCAGCGCGCAGACGCTGCAACAAGCACAGCAACTAGCCATCATCCATCGCATCGGGAAAGATATGGCCGCCGAAGTCGGCGACGCCGATCTGGTATTGCTGGCGACCCCGGTCGGACAGATGGCGGAACTGATGGCGCGCATCGCGCCGCATCTCGGCGCACACACCCTGATCACAGACGGCGGCAGCACCAAAAGCGACGTGGTGCGCGACGCTTACGCGCAACTGGGCGGCAAGGTGGCGCAGTTCGTACCCGCGCATCCCATTGCCGGGACCGAGCAGAGCGGCCCGGCAGCGGCGCGCGCCGATCTGTATGCTGGCAGGAAAGTGGTGCTGACTCCGCTGCCGGAAAATACGCCTGAAGCGGTGGCGCGCGTGAAGGCGGCATGGCAAGCCTGTGGCGCAAACATTCATCAGCTTGGTCATGTCGAGCACGATCAGGTGTTCGCTGCCGTCAGTCATTTGCCGCACTTGCTGTCGTTCGCGCTGGCGCATGACCTGGCGCAGCGCGACAATCGTGAGTTGCTATTGTCTTACGCCGCCAGCGGCTTTCGCGATTTCACGCGCATCGCGGCCAGCTCGCCGGAAATGTGGCGCGACATCTGTCTGTCGAATCGCGAGGCATTGCTGAAAGAGTTACAAATCTACATTGCAGAATTGAACCAAATCAGCGCGGCGCTTGGGGCGAACGATGCGGTAAAACTCGAACAGATTTTTCGTGCCGCGCGGGAGTTGCGTGCCGGTTGGACAGAAAAATAAGCGTATTCATGAAACAACTTTCCAGTAAGCAGTTTTGGTGGCTGGTCATTGCTGTCGCTGCGATTTGGTTCGGCACTCTGGAATACCGCAAGCTGGTCAAGCCCGACGAAGGGCGCTATGCCGAGATTGCGCGCGAGATGGCGGTGAGCGGGGATTGGGTGACGCCGCGTCTGAATGATCTAAAATACTTCGAGAAGCCGCCGTTACAATACTGGGCGACCGCAACCGCTTACAAGTTGTTCGGTGAGCACCACTGGACTTCGCGCCTGTGGCCTGCCTTGACCGGTTTCGCCGGGTTGCTGCTGGTATGGTTTGCCGGCGCGCGCTTGTTCGGGCGCGAGGCGGGACAATATGCCGCGCTGTTGCTGGGCAGCAGCATGCTGTATGTGCTGATCGCGCACATCAAATACGCTGGACATGGGTGTGACGTTTTTTATCACGCTGGCGATCGCCGGTTTGTTGCTTGGGCAAACCGAAACGGATCGCAACAAGCAACGCAACTGGATGCTACTGGGCTGGGCGGGCATGGCACTGGCGGTGTTAAGCAAAGGCTTGATGGGCGTGGTGTTGCCGGGCGCGGCGCTGTTCATCTATTGCGTCTTGCAGCGTGACTTCGGCGTGTTGAAGCGGATGCGCTGGCTGCCGGGGGGTGGCGGTGTTTTTGCTGATCGCCGCGCCGTGGTTTTATCTGGTGATGAAAGCCAATCCGGAATTCTTCGGACGTTTTTTTATTTACGAGCATTACACGCGCTTCACCACCAAGGAGGCGGATCGCTATGAACCCTGGTACTACTTCATTCCTATTTTGCTCTTCGGCATATTGCCGTGGACGGTGCTGATGTTGGACACCGTGCTGCGCACATGGAAAAACAGCGCGCGCAACAATAGTGCTTTCAACCCGGAACGCTTTCTGTTGGTCTGGGTGGTATTCGTTTTGGTGTTTTTCTCGATATCTGGTTCCAGGCTATCGTCATATATTTTGCCGATATTCCCGGCGCTGGCGTTGCTGATGGGCAAGCGTATCGCCGAGATACGCGAGCGGGTTTTGCTATGGCAGATTGCTCCGGTTTTTGCGCTGGTGGCGCTGTCGCCGGGCTTGCTGCCGGGTGTAATGCGGCGCGCCGAATCGCCTTTGCGGTTAGAGATGTATGAAAATTATCTGGTCTGGATGATCGTGGTAATCGTGATCTGGCTGTGCGGGTTGATCGCCGGTATGGCGCTGCTGATGCGCGGCAAAAAACTGCCAGCGGTGCTGGCACTGGCGCTGAGTTCGCTGCTGGCGGCGCAAATCGGCCTGTCCGGCCATGACACCCTGGCCCAGAGTCGTTCCAGCTATCACATCGCGGAAGCGATGCGGCCCTATCTAAAACCTGCCGAGGGAGGAAAGGACCTGCCAATATACTCGGTGGCCAATTACGAACACGGCTTGTCATTTTATTTGCAGCGCACCTTCACCCTGGTTGCCTATCAGGATGAGATGGGATTCGGTATCATGCAGGAGCCTCAACGCTGGATACCGGATATCGCCGGCTTCGCAAAGGTATGGGAGCAACAGCCGATGGCGCTGGCCATCATGCCGGTTCATATATATGCGCAACTTGAACAGCAGGGTTTGGCCATGAAAATTATTTTCGAGGATACCCAATACATCGTAGTGAGCAAACCATGAATTTAATCAGTTTCGGCCTCATTTTTACCGGCGTGATGCTCAATGCTGCCGCGCAGATATTGATGAAGTCAGGCACCAATACGGTGGGCTATTTTGAGTTCAGCACGAGAACATCCTGCCGATAGGTTGGAAGCTGATCACCGAGTGGCACATCGCCGCCGCGCTGTTCTGTTATGCGCTCAGCGTGGTCGTCTGGATACTCGCGCTGTCGCGTGTGCCGGTCAGCATCGCTTTCCCGATGCTGTCCATGGCTTATGTGGTGAATGCCGTGGCAGCCTGGTATCTGCTGGGCGAAGCCTTCAGTCTGACCAAAGTGGTCGGCATCGGCGTGATTATCCTGGGCGTGATCATCATTTCACGGGCTTAACCGTGGGTGCGCAAGCGCACCCTACAGAATTTTATCGTTTGTAACGCAAATTGGAATAAGACCTTCTAATGAGAACCACATTGACCAGATTGCAAAATATGCGCAGCAAAGGCGAAAAAATCGCCGTGCTGACCTGCTACGACGCGAGCTTCGCCGCGCTGCTCGAAGCCAATGGCGTGGACGCGCTGCTGGTCGGCGATTCGCTGGGCATGGTGTTGCAAGGACACGAAACCACACTGCCAGTCACGCTGGACGACATGGTCTATCACACCGAATGCCTCGCGCGCGGCGCCAAGCAAGCATTCATCATCGCCGATATGCCGTTCGGCACATTCCAAATCAGCCCTGAAGAAACCTTCGCCCACACCGCACAGTTAATGGTGGCAGGCGCGCAAATGGTCAAACTCGAAGGCGGCGCAGCGATGGTCGAAACCGTGCGCTTCCTGACCGAGCGCGGCATCCCGGTGTGCGGACACATCGGGCTGACCCCGCAATCGGTACACCAACTGGGCGGCTACCGCGTGCAGGGAAAAGAATCTGCTGCTGCGCAAAAGTTGTTGGTGGACGCGATGGCACTCGAACAGGCCGGTGCCGGCATGATCGTGCTGGAAGCCATGCCCGCGTTGCTGGCCGCCGAGATCACCGCCGCACTGTCCATCCCCACCATCGGCATCGGCGCGGGCGCGGACTGTTCCGGCCAGGTGCTGGTGCTGCACGACATGCTGGATATTTATCCGGGTAAGAAAGCGCGCTTTGTGAAGAATTATATGCAGGGTGCGAACAGCATCGCCGATGCGGTGGCGAGCTATGTGCGCGAGGTGAAGGCGGGCGAGTTTCCTGCGGCGGAGCACAGCTTCTGACAATTTTCCCGTTCGTGCTGAGCGTAGCAGCGTTTTTTGCTGCGAAGTCGAAGCATGAATGACCAACACCAAAATCAACTCCGCCGGGGGTAGCCCGGCAGCTAGTCACTTTCTTTTGCTTCGCCAAAATAAAGCGGAATTATGTAGCAGCCACACAAAGTCATATAAATCAATATCTTAATTAAAAACAATATACACAGTCGCGTCTATTCGCCCAAGGTGCATGACCAAACAGTGCGACTACGTATCGCCGCGTTGACACCGCAGGATGCACAGCGCCAGTCGCCATTTCCGCAACGTATCGCCCAGCAGCAGGCGCGCTTTAATCTGCCCGCGTTCCCCACCACCACCATAGGCTCGTTCCCGCAGACTGCACAGATACGCGCAGCGCGTTCCCATTACAAGGAAAACCAGGCGCAGCAGAATATCAAACTGCGATGCGCGCCGAAATCCAGCGCGCCGTAAGCAAGCAGGAGGAACTGGGGCTGGATGTGCTGGTGCATGGCGAGGCGGAACGCAACGACATGGTGGAATACTTCGGCGAACAACTGCAAGGTTTCGCCTTCACCGAATTCGGCTGGGTGCAAAGTTACGGCTCGCGTTGCGTGAAGC
>JANONV010000153.1:0-15876 GCA_031421015.1 Gallionella sp.
CCGAACGGCGCGTTCGATCTCGTTGTTGCGCAACAGCGCGCTCACCAACCCATAACGTTGCGCGATCGGGTTGCCGAAATTCTGTGCGCCCAGCGCGTCGCTGAAATAGGCGATGGCTTCCGGCGCGGTCTTTTGCGCGGCGATGAGTTTGGTGCGCACCAGTTGGAAATTCAGACTATCCGGAATCAGCCGATAAGGTTGTTTCTGCACGCGGTTTTCGATTTCGGCGATACGGTCGCTGGTGATCGGGTGGGTGCGCATATAGTTGGGCGCGCTGCCTTCCGACAGACGTGTCACCTTCTGCAACCGTTGAAGAAATTCAGGCATGGCGCGGGTGTTGAAGCCGGATTTCTGCAAAAGTTGCAGGCCGATGCGGTCCGCCTCTTGCTCGTAAGTGCGGGTGAAGTTGAGCTGCTTCTGTATCGCGCCCGCTTGCACGCTGACAATAGCGGCTTCCGCCGCTTGCGGGTTGGTGCGTGCGGCGAGTATGGCGATGGCGATGGCTGCCATGGAGATCAGGCTATCGCCTTGTTGCCCCGCTATCATGCGCGCTATATGGTGCTGGGTGACGTGCGAAATCTCGTGGCTCAGCACCGAGGCCAATTCCGATTCGCTTTGTGTGGTGAGCAGCAGCCCTGCG
Organism: Gallionella sp.; assembly: GCA_031421015.1. Taxonomy (GTDB): domain Bacteria; phylum Pseudomonadota; class Gammaproteobacteria; order Burkholderiales; family Gallionellaceae; genus Gallionella. Next base: position 641 of record JANONV010000153.1, read on the forward strand.
TTTACGCCGATATAGCCGCCCGGCATGGCAAAGGCGTTGACGGTGTAATCGTCGATCGCGAAGAACTCGAAATCCAGCGAAGGTTCCGGGCTGTTCTCGACCAGCCTGGCGCCCAGTTGATTGAGGTAATCGTTGATCTCGGCGTCGTCCAGGTATTGATTGCCGGCGCGAATCTGCAACATGCTCTGCCGCCCGATCTGGCGTTCCTGTAGCGGTGAAAGCGCGGCCTGCGAGGCGTCGCCCAGGTCGGGCAGGCCATCGCCCAGGGCGATGGGTGAAAAGCATAGCAGCAGCGCCAGGGTCAGTTTCTTCATGGTCAGTATGATAGATGTTTTTGGTTCTGGTTCACGGTTTTCGGCACACTCCAACCCCCCTCAGTTCCCCAACCCCCCCCATACCCCCTTTATCAGGGGGGAGCAAATCAGGGGGAAGCTGGCTCCTCCCCTGACAAGGGGAGGTTGGGAGGGGTTGGGGAGGTTGGGAGGGGTTGGGCTCAAAGTAGACAATACTCCGCAAAGTCCGCAGAATTGGCATGTTTTTAATCGCGCAATCGGAAAATGGACAAAATCGGCAAATACGAAATCGTGCGTGAACTCGGCAGAGGCGCAACCAGCACCGTGTATCTGGCTACCGATCCGTTCAACACGCAACAGGTCGCCGTCAAGTTGTTCGATCTGGGAATTCTGCGTGACCCGAATCGCGCCAGGATTTATCGCAAACTATTGATGACGGAAGCCTCGCTGGCCGGGAAATTGTCCCATCCGCATATCGTTAAAATTCTCGATGCCGTGATGGAGGGCGATGTTAACTACATCGTGATGGAATATATCGAGGGCAGCACGCTCGAGCAATATGCCGAGGTGGACAATCTGTTGCCGATCGGCGCCATAGCGGAAATCATCTACAAGTGCTGCAAGTCCCTCGAATACGCGCAGTTCCAGGGCGTGATCCATCGCGATATCAAGCCCGCCAATATTCTTTTGCAGGGCGAAACCGATATCAAGATTTCAGATTTTGGCGCGGCGGTGATCCTCGGCAATCAGTCCACGCAAGTGTCCGGGGTGGGTTCGCCGGCTTACATGTCGCCCGAGCAGGTCAAGGAGCTGAAGCCGACCCACCAGACGGACATCTATTCGCTGGGGGTGGTGATGTACAAGTTGCTTACCGGAAAACTGCCGTTCGATGCGAGCAATAATTACAGCATGATTTACAACATCATCAACATCGAGCCGCCCCCGCCCAGCGCGTTTCGCCCCGAAATGCCGCCGGAGCTGGATGCGATCGTGATGCGCGCGATGGAGAAAGATACGGCGAAACGCTACCAGACATGGGATGAGTTCGCCAGCGATCTGGTCGATTTCTCCAGTCGTGTCGCCCCGGCCCAGAATGAAATTCTTGATACCGAGAAATTCGATACCCTGCGCGGTTTGACGTTCTTCATGAATTTCAGCGATGTGGAGCTTTGGGAGGTGCTGCGCATCAGCGGCTGGCGCAAGGTCCCCGTGTCGGAATACATTCTTCGCGATGGCGAGAACGGGCGTTCTTTCTTTATTCTGGCGCAAGGCACGGTGCGCGTGGTCAAGCAGGGCAGGCTGTTGAGTCTGTTGCGTCGCGGCGATTGTTTCGGTGAAATGGCCAGCCTTCTGGAAAGCGATTTCAAACGCGGCACCGACGTGATCGCCAAGGATGACGTGGTGCTGATCGAAATCAATCCCGATGTGCTGACACATGCGACAACCGGATGCCGTTTCCAGTTTGGCGATGCGTTTCTGCGCATGCTGGTGAAGCGTTTATCGGTGGCGAATACCCGTATCTCCCGTTTGTTGGCGGATAAAAATCAAATGGAAGAGGAATAAGAAAATGCCAGGTGTCGGAAATAACAGCGGCTTCAAGAACATCACCGTCGCAGAACTGGTGACGATGTTGCAGCAGGGCGGTTTACGCTTGCTGGATGTGCGCACGGATGCGGAGGTGGCTAGAGGCAAAATTCCGCAGGGCGTTTCACTGCCATTGCATTTGCTGCCGTTGCGCCTGCACGAGATGGACAAGAGCGCCGCCACGGTTTTCTACTGTCAGACGGGCGGACGTTCCGGGCAGGCCGCCGCTTTCGCGGCCGCGAATGGATTTGTCGAAGCTTATAACCTGCAAGGCGGTATCTCTGCTTGGGGGCAGGCAGGTTTGCCGATCGCCACATGAACGATTTCGATGCTGAACTGGACGCGCGGCAGCTCGCCTGCCCGCTGCCGATATTGCGCGCCAAAAAATCCTTGTCGCAAATGAGCGGCGGCCAGGTGCTCAGAATTGTCGCGACCGACAAAGGGTCGCCTAAAGACTTTGAAATGTTTTGCCGTCAGACCGGCAACGAGCTGTTGTCTTCGACGGCACAGGGCGGTGAATTCGTTTTCCTGATTCGCCGCCGTTAGCAAGGCAACCCCTCCCGGCCTCCCCTTGCCAGGTGAGGTGTCCAAAAAATCTCTGGGTAGCTCCTCCCCTGACTTGCTCCCCCTGATAAGGGGGGTATGGGGGGGTTAGGGAGGCCGGGAGGGGTTTGGGTGTTAACCCAGCTTGCCGTGCTGCGTTTGAAGTTGCAAGACCGTTGCGCTGAAACCTTCCATACGTTTGCGTTCTTGCTCGACCACCGCAGCCGGAGCGCGGTCCACGAAGCTGGCGTTGGATAGCTTGGCTTGTGTTTTGCTGATTTCGTTTTGCAGACGAGTAATCTCTTTATTCAGCCGTTCGCGTTCGGCGACGACATCGATCTCGACTTTCAGCATCAGCTTGTATGCGCCGACAATCGCGATCGCCGCGTCGTTGCTCGGAAGATCGGCAACGATCTGCACTTCGCTGAGTTTGGCAAGGCTGCTGATGTAGGGTGAGAATGCATGGAGTGTGGCAGCATCGCCTGCGACGATCCCAGAGGAGATTATCAACGGCACGCGTTGAGCCGGAGAAAGATTCATCTCGCCGCGCAGTCTGCGGCAGGCATTGGTCATTTCCTGCAACAGGGCGATCTGCTCGATGGCTGCATTGTCTATCCTGGCTGCATCCGCTTTGGGGTATGGTTGCAGCATGATGGAAACCCCTCCCTCCGCCCTCCCTAACCCCCCCATACCCCCCTTATCAGGGGGGAGCAAGTCAGGGGAGAGAACCTTGCCTGCCAGCGGCGCGACGCTTTGCCACAGTTCCTCCGTGATGAACGGAATGATCGGGTGCGCCAGGCGCAGCATGGCTTCCAGCACGCGCACCAGCGTGCGCCGCGTGGCGCGTTGCCGGGCTTCAGAGGACTGAGGGCTGAGGACTGAGGTCTGGTCCTGCTCTGTCTTCTGCCCTCTGTCTTCTGTCCTCTGAAGCTGCACCTTGGCCAACTCCACATACCAGTCGCAGTAGCTGTTCCACACCAGCTCATAAACAGTCCGCGCGGCCAGGTCGAAGCGGTAATCGGCAAAGTGTGTAGCCATTTCCGCTTCGGCTTGCTGCAGCACACTGATTATCCACTTGTCGGCGGCGGAGAATTCCAGCGGCAGCTTCTCATCCAGCCCCACGTCCTTGCCTTCGCAGTTCATCAGCACGAAGCGCGTGGCGTTCCACAGCTTGTTGCAGAAATTGCGATAGCCTTCGCAGCGCTGCATGTCGAACTTGATGTCGCGCCCCGGCGAGGCCAGCGAAGCGAAAGTGAACCTTAAAGCATCCGTGCCGAACGCGGGGATGCCTTCGGGGAATTCACGGCGGGTGCGCTTCTCGACCTGTTCGGCCTGCTTGGGATTCATCAAGCCGGTGGTGCGCTTCTTCACCAAATCTTCCAGCGCGATGCCGTCGATCAGATCGATCGGATCGAGCACGTTGCCCTTGGACTTGGACATCTTGTGCCCTTCCGCGTCGCGGATCAGGCCATGCACATACACGTCCTTGAACGGAATCTTGCCGGTAATGTGCTTGGTCATCATCACCATGCGTGCCACCCAGAAGAAGATGATGTCGAAGCCGGTCACCAGCACCGAGGAAGGTAGAAACTTTTGCAAAAACAAATTCTGCTCATCTTTAATTTTGTCGCCCGTCCAGTCCAGCGTGGAGAACGGCCACAGCGCGGAGGAAAACCAAGTGTCCAGTACGTCCTCATCGCGCTTGAGATTGCCGTGATAGCCATCTTTCGCCGCGAGCCGTTTTGCTTCGGCTTCATCATGCGCGACATACTCTTTTCCGCTATCGGTATACCACGCCGGAATCTGATGTCCCCACCACAGTTGCCGCGAGATGCACCAGTCCTGGATGTTGTTCAGCCACTGGTTGTAGGTGTTCACCCAATTTTCCGGATGGAATTTAATTTCGCCGCTTGCTACACATTCCAATGCCTGTGCGGTGATGCTCTTGCCGCTGTCACCCGGCTTACTCATCGCGACAAACCACTGGTCGGTGAGCATCGGTTCGATGACCACGCCGGTGCGGTCGCCGCGCGGCACCTTGAGTTTGTGCTGGTCGGATTTTTCAAACAATCCTGCCGCTTCCAAGTCGGCGACGATCTTTTTACGCGCAACGAAACGGTCCAAGCCTTGGTATTGTTTTGGCCCGTGCTCGTTGATCTTGGCATCCAGTGTGAGGATGCAGATTTGTGGCAGCTTGTGGCGTTGTCCAACCGCATAGTCGTTGAAGTCATGCGCGGGCGTAACCTTCACCACGCCGGTACCGAATTCCTTGTCCACATAGTCGTCGGCAATGATGGGAATGTCGCGGTCGCACAGCGGCAGTTTCACTTTTTTGCCGATCAGGTGTCGGTAGCGTTCATCTTCCGGATGCACCATTACCGCGACGTCGCCTAGCATGGTCTCCGGGCGCGTCGTCGCAACGGTCAGATGGGTCAACCTACGCACGGTATCCGGCTCTGCCAGCGGATAGCGGATGTGCCACATGAAGCCGTCTTCCTCTTCCTGCACCACTTCCAGATCGGACACGGCGGTGTGCAGCTTGGGATCCCAGTTCACCAGCCGCTTGCCGCGATAGATCAGACCTTCGTTGTACAGGCGCACAAAGGTTTCGGTGACGGTCTTGGACAAACCTTCGTCCATCGTGAAGCGTTCGCGCGACCAGTCCGGCGAGGTACCGAGGCGACGCATTTGGCGGGTGATGGTGTTGCCGGAGTATTCTTTCCACTCCCAGACTTTTTCGATGAACTTCTCGCGGCCCCCGGCTGCGCCAAATTGTTCAACAAGGCTGTGGCGCGAAATGCCCTGGGCATCGAGCTGGCGTTCCACCACGATCTGCGTGGCGATGCCCGCGTGATCGGTGCCCGGTTGCCACAGCGTGTTGTCGCCTTTCATGCGGTGATAGCGGGTCAGCGCATCCATCAGGGTCTGGTTGAAGCCGTGCCCCATGTGCAGCGTGCCGGTCACGTTGGGCGGCGGCAGCAGGATGCAGAAGTTGGCGGTTTTGTTCGGGTCTAGTCCGGCTTTGAAATATCCGCATGCTTCCCACTCGGGATACCAGCGCGATTCGATGTCTTTCGGGTCAAAACTTTTGGTGAGTTCCATTGCAATCTTTAGGTTGGGATGTGTTGCGTCAGAAAGGGCGCGATTATACAGGCGTAGGGTGGACGCACCCTACCGCTATTCAACGGATTTTATGCGTCTTGTGTCTTGGACAAATCAATGTGGCGCAACTCATAACCGCGGTCGCGATAGAATTTGAAGCGTTCGCGCCCCAAACGGCTGTCTTCCGCATCGTTGCGGATGATTTCGATGACGCGCTCGAAGCGGCTGAAGAAGGGCACGCAAGCGCTATGCAAGCTGATCAATAGATCGTGGTGAGGGAATTCGTCGCCCCCATTTCCGCCACCATGACTCAGCACCACAGGCATTTGCGCCGCTTCCTCCGCATCGCTGCGGCAGTGCGGGATGAACGCCGTGGCAGGGTAATGCCAGAGCAGTTTGTCCAGCGCTTCGGCGGTCGCCGAATCGGGCGCGCTGAGAATCACGCGCACGCCGTTCTGCATCGCCTTGTGGCTTAACTGGCAGGCGGTGCGCAGCTTGTCGGTTGAGCCGGTGTAAAAATCCACCTTGGTCACGATTTCTGCGCGCGGTCGATCAGGTATTGCGTCAGCAATGGCACGGGACGCCCGGTCGCGCCTTTTTCCTTGCCCGATTTCCAGGCGGTTCCGGCGATGTCCAGATGCGCCCAGCGGTAGTCTTTGGTGAAGCGCGCCAGGAAACACGCCGCGGTGATGCTGCCGCCGGCGCGTCCGCCGATGTTCTGCATGTCGGCGAAATTGCTGTCCAGCAGCGGTTGATAGTCTTCCCATAGCGGCATGTGCCAGGCGCGGTCATGCGCTTGTTCGCCCGCTGCCAGCAACTCTTTGGCAAGTTCGTCCTGGTTGCTGAACAGGCCGCTGGCGACGTGTCCCAGGGCGATGACGCAGGCGCCGGTAAGGGTGGCGATGTCGATCACGGTGTCGGGATTGAATTTCTTCGAGTAGGTGAGCGCGTCGCACAGGATCAGGCGGCCTTCGGCATCGGTATTGAGGATTTCGATGGTCTGACCGGACATTGAGGTGACGATGTCGCCGGGTTTGGTGGCGCGGCCAGAGGGCAGGTTTTCGCAGGCCGGGATGACGCCGACCACGTTGAGCTTCAGCCCCAATTCGGCGATGGCCTGCATCGTGCCGAGCACGCTGGCCGCGCCGCACATGTCGTATTTCATCTCGTCCATTTCGGCGCCGGGTTTGAGCGAGATGCCGCCGCTGTCGAAGGTGATGCCCTTGCCGACCAGCACGATGGGTTTATGTTTCCTGTCAGCGCCGTGATATTCCAGAGTGATGAGTTTGGCAGGTTGTTCGCTGCCTTGTGTGACAGAGAGAAAAGAGCCCATGCCGAGCTTCTTCATGTCTTTTTCTTCCAGCACGGTGGTCTTGATGGACTTGTGTGCCTTGCTCAATGCCTGTGCCTTGGTGGCGAGATAGGTCGGGGTGCAGACGTTGCCCGGCAGGTTGCCCAGCGTCTTGGTGAGTTCCATGCCGCGTGCAGTTGCGGCGGCCTGGTCGAGCGTATTTTTCAAAGCGGCGGCCGGTTTATCCAGCGTGGCGAAGGTGACGCTCTTCAATGTCGCGGCTTTGGCGGGTTTGCTCTTCAGGCTGTCGGCGCGATAAGCGCTCTCGGCGGCGGCGAACACGGCTTGCCGGATAGCCCATGCCTGTCCTGAGTCCAGAGTCCTTCGACTATGCTCGGGAGAGCCTTGTCGTAGGGTCGAGGCGGCGGCATCTTTTGCGGCGATTTCATCGGCAAGATAAAGCGTCGCATCTTTAGCAGCGGTGGCGTTCAAGGCAACGAAGGCCGCGCGCAAAATCTCCACGCGGGCCTTGTTGTTTAACTCGCCCGCCTTGCCCAGTCCGACCAGCAGAACGCGCTCGGCGGCGATGCCGGGTAGTTTGTGCAACAGCAGGGTAGCCGCAGATTTGCCGTTCATGTCACCGCGCGCGATCAGGCCGCTTAACTGGTGTTTTGCCGCATGGTCCAGCAGTTGCGCCGCCGCCGGGAGTTTTCCGCCCTCATACACGCCAACCACCACGCAACCGCTACGCTGTTTTTCCGGACTGCTTTGTTTTATGCTAAATTCCATGTGTTGCTCCTCAATACTTACGATTTTCCATTGCAATGTCCAATTATCCGCAAACTTACCGTATAAAGTCAAAGCCGTTGCGCAGGGGGATTTTTCATCGCGCTTTGATAGGCGAGTTTACCGGCAATGGATTGCTGGTATCCGCGGTGTTGCTCGGCATTGTGGCGGTCAGCCAGTCGATACGCCTGTTAGGCGATGCGGTCAGCGGCAGAATCGCGGTGGACGGGGTGCTGGCGCTGCTGGGTTTCAGCGCCATAAATTATTTGCCGGTGCTGCTTTCGATCAGCTTGTTCATTTCCATCCTGCTGACTTTGTCGCGTTGTTATCGCGACAGCGAGATGGTGGTGTGGTTTTGTTCGGGTATCGGATTAACGCGCTGGATACGTCCGATGTTATGGTATGCCATGCCGGTGGTGGCGGTGATCGCGCTGCTCAGCCTGGTGCTGTCGCCGTGGGCGGTGAAAAAAGCCGATGAATTCAGGAGCAAACTGGAAAGCCGCGATGATGTGACTGCCGCCACCCCGGGCATGTTCCGCGAATCGAAGCAGGCGGATCGGGTATATTTCATCGAGAACGTCGCTGCGGGCGCCAACCGCATCGGCAACGTCTTTGTGCAATCCGAACAGCACGGCAAGGTCGGCACGATGATGGCGCAGCAGGGGTTGCAGGAAACCCTGCCGAACGGGGATCGTTTTCTGGTGCTGCTGAACGGCACGCGCTATGAAGGCACGCCGGGGCAGCGCGACTATCGCATCGTGGAATTCGAACGTTATGCGATGCGCATCGACAGCGTGCCCGCCAGGCAAACACGGCTCAATCTGCGTTCCATGACTACCGCAGAATTATGGCGCAGCGAAACGCCGGGGAATCGATCCGAGGCGGAATGGCGGCGTTTGACTTTTTCCGAGCTGGAATGGCGGCTGGGGTTGCCGATCAGCGCGGCGATTCTCGCCTTGCTGGCGCTGCCCTTGAGCTACGTCAATCCGCGCGCAGGACGCTCGTTGAATCTGGTTATAGCGATCGTGCTGTATATGCTCTATAACAACATGATCAGCGTCACCAATGCATGGGTGGGGCAGGGAAAATTGTCTCCGGGTATCGGACTGTGGGGGATACATGCGCTGATGCTGGCGATAGTCGCGCTGATGTTCTACCGGCGCATGACGCTACTTTCACTGCGCAGGATGTGGGCAAAAAAGTATCCTCATCCTGAAGCCCCCTCGCTGCGCTCTCCTCTCCCGGAGGGGGAGCGCAGCGAGGGGCCGAGGTGAGCGCATGAACCTGCTTACTCGCTATCTGGGGCGGCAAATTTATGCCGGCATCGCGCTGGTGTTCTCCGCATTGCTGATGCTGTTTGCTTTCCTGGACTTGATCCGGGAATTGAGCTCGATAGGACAAGGGCAATATCACCTGGGTTACGCCTTGTTGTTTGTGTTGCTGACCCTGCCGGGGCGCATCTATGAATTGTTTCCGGTGGCGGTGCTGGTGGGCGCCATCTTTGCGCTGGTGCAGATGGCCGCCAATTCGGAGATGACCGTTTACCGTGCGTCCGGCGCATCACTCTGGCAGATGATCTTTGCGCTGTTCAAGATCGCCTTGCCGCTGGTGGCGTTGAGTTTCGTTTGCGGCGAATTGCTTGCGCCACCGAGCGAGCGGATGGCGCAGGAACTGCGCTTGAAGGCGAAGGGCGCGCAAGTTTCGATCAGGGAGTTTCGCTCCGGCGTATGGGTCAAAGACGAGCGCAGTTTCGTGAATGTGAAGAACGTGATGCCGGACGCCAGTTTGCTGAATATCAACATTTACCGATTCGATGAAACCCATCACTTGCAGACGATCACCCATGCCAAGCGGGCAAACTTTATCGAGCGGGGACGTTGGCAGCTTGAAGAGGTGCTGGAGACGCGCTTTGACAAGGAGGGCGCAAACATCAATGCCCAACCTGAACAGGAATGGCTTTCAGCTTTGACCCCGGACATTTTCAGCGTGCTGTTGGTGGCGCCGAAACAGATGTCGGCGTGGCACCTGTATCAATATACCGCACACTTGCGCGACAACCGTCAAAAAAGCGGAGGTTATGAAATCGCGATGTGGGAAAAGCTGGTTTATCCGTTTGCGTTACTGGTGATGCTGCTGCTGGCGCTGCCGTTCGCGTCTTACCATCGGCGCGCGGGGGGGGTCGGTGGGATGGTATTCCTGGGCATCGTGCTGGGACTGACGTTTCACTTTATCGGACGGCTGTTCGCCAGCCTGGGCGCGCTCAATGACTGGCAACCTTTCATCAGCGCCACTGCGGTGACCGGATTGTTTTTTCTGCTGGGGATGTCGATGCTGTGGTGGACGGAAAGACGGTGAGTGGGGAGTGGGGAGTGGGGAGTGGGGGTGATGGTTTTCCCGGCCCCTCGCTACGCTCTCCCCACTGAGGTGCGCAGCACCGCTCCACTTACTACTCCCCAAGCTGATGTCCACTATCTACTCTGTCTCGGGGATCCCGCTGGCAGATTGCTGGGCCTTTCTTTCCTGCTCTTCCTTGACCATTTGTTTTACCTGCTCACGTTTCTCTGCGGGCACTTTTTTAAAGGCGCGATATTTTTCACGGGCAGCCTCTCGTTGTTCCAGGGGGAGATTGCTCCATGCCGGTAACCGGTCGTGGTAGCGCTGTTTTTGTTCGGGTGTCATGCGGGGATAGTGTTTGGCAGTTTCGAGCAGGTGATGCCTCTGTGTCTCTGGCAGCGTGTCCCACTGCTGCACCAGGGGGGCAAGCGCTTCTTGTTGCGCGGAAGAAAGCGAGTGCCAGGATTCCGCCGCCGCGCCGGCAGGAGCGCCAGCCATACACAGCAGCAAACATGCGCCAATTACGGAATTTTGCATACACACAGAACGTTGCATTTGCCAGGACGGTTGTAAGAATTAATCAACGAAAACCTCGATCGGCAAAGCATCGGTCAAAATCGCCACATCCAGCTTGCTGATTTGCTGTACTCGGGAATGTTGCCAAAAATTCACTCCGATGACGAACACCGCCGCAAGCAGCCCTGTGACCATCCATTGTTTGGCCGAGTGCGGCATCAGGCTCTGTGTCCATCGACCCGTAGTAAGCGCGAAAACGGGCGAGTGCGCCGCTTGTCTTTTTAGCGCATTGTGTCGCGCGTCAGCCAACGCGGATAAAGTGGCCTCATTTAATTGCCGGGTACTTTGTGTCAGCAACTGTGCGATCTTTTTCGGATCCAATCCGGTGGTCATGGCAGTTCAACTCCTTTTTCCTTAAGAGAGACGGCAAGCGCGTGTGCGGCACGCGAACAGTGGGTTTTAACGCTGCCTTCGGTGCAGCCCATCGCCAGGGCTGTCTCCATGGTGTCTAATCCTTCCCAGTAACGCAGCAGGAAGGCTTCTCGTTGACGCGCAGGAAGTTTGACTAGCGCTTGTTCGATTAGCGCGATAATTTGACTTTGTTGCACGGATGCATCGGGCGCGGCAGGGGTGGACTGATTTTCGCTGTCCTCGAGAATATCCAGCGGGTCGAATTCTTCTTCCCCGTGTTTGGATTGCAGGCCGGAAAACAGGGTCACCCAGGCGGTTCGGACTTTTTGCCTGCGATAGTGATCGCGGATGGTGTTTTGCAGAATGCGATGGAATAGCAGCGGCAGTTCTTCGGCTGGTTTGCCCCCATATTTTTCAGCGAGCTTGAGCATGGCATCCTGCACGATGTCCAGCGCGGCGTGATGGTCGCGCACTGCAAACAGGGCATGTTTATAAGCGCGTCGCTCAACGCTGCTGAGAAATCGACTTAATTCGGCGGGAGTGCTCAGTTTTTCACCTCTTGCAAGTGTATGCATGGTAGCAAATTGCCATTCATATCGCTTGAAACCATGCTATGGAACCTCTGAACAAGTCTTGCATGAGCCGCGTTGTGCTCAAAACGGGGTGATCGCAAGGCGCGTGACGAAGGTCGTAGCCCTGACTACGACGCCGAGGAACGCAACACAGCGAGCGCCCGCTTTGGGCACAACCCTTCGGGACAACGGCTTTGCGGGCGGTCTGCGGTGTCAGGCTCCTAGCGAAGGGCGTTGACCATTCGCGTCGTCGCCTTCCTTGCATCCCATCCCGCAAAGCCGTTGTCGCGGTCACGCAAGACTTGTTCAGAGGTTCCTAAGCACGGCAAAGGTTGACCAAAACGCCGCCAACCATTATCTTACGCGGTTCTATATCATTTATATTTTAAGGTGTTTGTGATGGAATTGACCGGTGCGGAAATTACGATCCGCTGTTTGCAGGAGGAGGGGGTTGAATATATATTCGGCTACCCAGGCGGCGCTGTGCTGCATATTTATGACGCGCTGTTCGAGCAGGACAAGGTCAAGCATATTCTGGTGCGCCACGAACAGGCCGCGTTGCATGCTGCCGACGGTTATGCGCGTTCTTCGGACAAGGTGGGCGTGGCCTTGGTCACCTCCGGCCCAGGCCTGACCAATGCGGTGACGGGGATTGCCACGGCGTATATGGACTCGATCCCGCTGGTGATCATCAGCGGTCAGGTGCCCAGTTATGCGATCGGCGAAGATGCCTTTCAGGAAGTGGATTCCGTGGGCATCACGCGCCCCTGTGTGAAGCACAATTTTTTGATCAAGGACGTGAAGGACATCGCGCCGACCATCAAAAAGGCATTTTACCTGGCCAAGTCGGGCCGTCCCGGACCGGTGCTGGTGGATATTCCGAAAGACATATCCAACCACAAATGCGAATTCGCTTATCCGGGCAGCGTCAGCATTCGTTCCTATCATCCGGCAGGCAAGGGCGACAGCGCGCAGATCAAGCGCGCCGCGCAGATGCTGCTGGAAGCCAAGCGGCCGATGATTTACAGCGGTGGTGGCGCGGTGCTGGCCGGTGCCTCGGCGCAATTGACCGACCTGGTGCGCTTGCTCGGTTTCCCGTGTACCAACACGCTGATGGGCTTGGGCGCATATCCGGCGACCGATAAACAGTTTCTCGGTATGCCCGGTATGCACGGCACTTACGAGGCGTGTATGGCGATGCAGCATTGCGATGTGCTGATCGCGGTGGGCGCGCGTTTTGACGACCGGGTGGTGGGCAACGTAGAACACTTCGCGCAAAACCCGCGCAAAATTATTCATATCGATATTGACCCTTCCTCGATCGCCAAGCGCGTCAAGGTGGATGTGCCGCTGGTCGGCGAATTAAAATTGGTGTTAGAGCAATTGCTGGGCGAGTTGCGCAGTAACACGCAAAAACCCAATCCATCAGACTTGGCAGCTTGGTGGAAGCAAGTGAACGAATGGCGCGTCAAGGGTGGCGGACTGCGCTACAACAATTCCAGCGAAATCATCAAGCCGCAATATGTGATCGAGAAGTTGTATGAAGTGACCGGCGGCGACGCCTTCGTTACCTCGGATGTCGGCCAACATCAAATGTGGGCAGCGCAGTATTACAAGTTCAACAAGCCGCGCCGCTGGATCAATTCCGGCGGACTGGGCACGATGGGCTTTGGCCTGCCCGCCGCGATGGGCGTGCAGTTGATCAACCCGGGCGCGACCGTGGCCTGTGTCACCGGCGAAGGCAGTATCCAGATGAACATTCAGGAGCTGTCCACCTGCAAGCAGTTCCATCTACCGATCAAGGTAGTGTCGCTGAATAATCGTTATCTGGGCATGGTGCGGCAATGGCAGGAATTCTTTCACGGCAACCGCTACTCGGAATCCTACATGGATGCCCTGCCGGATTTTGTGAAATTGGCCGAGGCTTATGGGCATATCGGCATACGCATTGATAAACCTTCCGATGTTGAACCGGTATTGAAAGAGGCCTTCGCGCGCAAGAATGATCTGGTGTTCATGGATTTTCAGACCGACCCGTTGGAGAATGTGTTCCCGATGGTGCCGGGAGGGAAAGGGCTGTCTGAAGTGATGCTGGACCCGAACGCTCCACATCCTCAAGTGGAGGATTTGTAATGCGGCATATCATTTCACTGTTGATGGAAAACGAAGCTGGCGCATTGTCGCGTGTGGCCGGGCTGTTCTCGGCGCGTGGGTATAATATTGAGTCTTTGGCTGTGGCGCCGACGGAAGACCCAACGCTGTCGCGCATGACCATCGTCACCAGCGGTTCGGATGCGGTCATCGAGCAGATCAACAAGCAGCTCAACAAGCTGATAGACGTCGCAGCGGTGATGGATCTGAGCGAGGGCGAACATCTCGAGCGCGAGCTGATGCTGGTCAAGGTGCGTGCGCAAGGCGCGGCGCGCGATGAACTGAAGCGCAAGATGTCTGTTTCTAATGGCCGCGTGATAGACGAATCGGATTCTACTTGCACCATCGAACTGACCGACACCTGCGCCAGGCTGGACGACTTTTTGCAGGCGATCGGGCGCGACCTGATTCTGGAAACGGTGCGCACCGGCGCTTCCGGCATCGGGCGCGGCGAACGAATTTTGAAACTTTAAAGCAGTCGTTAGACGTTAGCCGTTAGTTTGTAGTTAAACCCGCGCAGCGGACAACGCCAACTAGAGACTAACGACTAACGACTAACGACTAATTTTTTATTAAGAGGACAACATGAAAGTTTATTACGACAAAGATGCAGACCTGTCCCTGATCAAGGGTAAGCAAGTGGTCATTATCGGCTACGGTTCACAAGGCCATGCCCATGCGCTGAACCTGAAAGAATCCGGTGTCAATGTGACCGTCGCGCTGCGCAAGAGCGGGGCTTCGTGGAAAAAAGCGGAAGGCGCCGGCCTCAAGGTGAGCGAAGTCGTGACGGCGGTGAAGAGCGCCGACATCGTGATGATGTTGTTGCCGGACGAAAATATCCCGCAAGTGTACAACGATGAAGTCGCGCCCAACCTCGCGCAGGGCGCGACGCTGGCGTTTGCGCACGGCTTCAACGTGCATTACAACCAGGTCGTGCCGCGCGCTGATATGGACGTGATTATGATTGCGCCGAAAGGACCGGGTCACACCGTGCGTTCCGAGTATCTGAAAGGCGGTGGCGTCCCTTCCCTGATTGCCGTGTATCAGGATAAATCCGGCAAGGCAAAAAATTTGGCGCTGTCCTACGCGGCTGCTATCGGCGGCACCAAGGGTGGCGTGATCGAAACCAATTTCCGCGAAGAGACTGAAACCGATTTGTTTGGCGAGCAGGCGGTATTGTGCGGCGGCGCGGTGGAACTGGTGAAGATGGGTTTTGAAACGCTGACCGAAGCGGGCTACGCGCCGGAAATGGCCTACTTTGAATGCTTGCACGAATTAAAGCTGATCGTTGATCTGATGTACGAGGGCGGCATTGCAAATATGAATTATTCGATTTCCAATAATGCTGAATACGGCGAATATGTGACCGGCCAGAAGGTGATCGGCGATCAGGCGCGCGCGGCGATGAAAGAAGCGTTGAAAAATATCCAGAACGGCGATTATGCCAAACGCTTTATTCTGGAAGGCCGCACCAACTACCCCGAAATGACCGCACGCCGCCGTTTGAATGCAGAGCATCCGATTGAAACAGTCGGCGCCGAATTGCGTGCCATGATGCCGTGGATCAGCAAGAACAAGCTGGTTGATCAGTCTAAAAACTAAAGGGCAGTTGGTAGACGTTGGTCGCTAGTCGTTAGTTAAGGCAAAACCTTG
>JANONV010000154.1:0-11646 GCA_031421015.1 Gallionella sp.
CGATTCTCGCCACCCTGGCCGGCACTCTGCACACAATGCAATACAAAGCTGCATATCTGCCTGTCGGACGGATTGTAATAACCATCGGTATGCCATTTGATGGCACGGTCGGTATAGGGAATATAAGCCTGCCGCTGCCCATCGTCAGCACATACAGTGACGCTCGTGATGCCTTGTTCGCCCGCCAACCAGTTTGCGTCGAGGCTGTTCAGCCCGAACCGCGATCCGAACTGGCGCACCATGTCTTCATCGGCATGTCCGGCTTGGGAAGCATAGATCACCATGTTGCTGCGCTGGCAGCGGTTCAGTAGGGCGGCGTGTTCAACTGGAGTGAGTGTGTGAGGATCATTGATTTCGACGATGAGGTCATCGATGCGGGTGATGGCGTTAGCCAGCTTGTTGTCGCGCCAGCTCAGATAGGCAGCGGTGTTGTCGAGGTCGAATGGATTCTGCATGTCTGTTTGGGCGTCTGTCCCCCGGTTCAGTCCCCGCTGATGCGCTTGCGGGTGCGTGGTGGCCCAGGTTCTGCTGTAAACAGATTGTTCATGGTCTTTTCAACCATTTCCACGGCTTCCGGCGCTTCGATACTCATCATCTGATCGATGACCCATTCGACATCTTTTTCATCCATGACTTCGCGCATACAGAAGGCCAGGTAACGGGTGAATGCAAATTCAGGGCCATCGCTGCCATAGTTGAAGTCGGCATATTCTCCCGCGCGCAGGTTGAGTTTGTCGATGAAACGCTGCTTATGTTCAGCGATGCTGCCGCCCATCAACCGGCTTTGATTTTCAGCCAGGGTTTCCGCGACGCGGTTTGCCAATGCGCTGGTAAAAGCAAAGCGCGCTTCGGCAGGTAGTTGGCGATGAGCGATACGGTCTGCGACCTGGATCAGGAACACCAGGAATTCGCCGAGGAATGAAAAATACTGCGCGCCGATGGCGATCTCGAACTTCGCCTTGCGGGTATTTTTAAGCGCGTTATCGGCAATGCGCCAAATGTTAAACGCCAATACTCCCGCAATTTCTTGCGGGGCTTTTTCGCGGTCACTTTTGAACCAATGGCTCTTGATGCGCATGTCAGGCGAACCGCAAGTTCGGGTCAGCCCTTTTGCAGGAAAAATTCGTACTCGCCTGCAGCCGCTTCGACAGTGTCGATGATTTTTACATCGGTCATGCCGGCCCATCCGACAATGTCGGAACGTATGCCGGGGCAGTTGCTGACGAGTTTGAGGATTTCGCCCGTGCTCATGCCGTTCAACAGTTTTTTGGCCTCCACGATGGGGCCGGGACAATGCACACCGCGAATATCGAGTATCACATTCGCCTCGCGCTCCGCTCCCCTGCCCTTCTTGATGTAATAACCGGTGCCGCCATCCGGCATGGCTTGTGTTCTCAATACGTCATTGCGGGTCTGTTCCGCCCAGGCGAAAAGATCGTCCTTGGTGCCCGGGCAGTCCGAGATCAGCAATAGTATTTGTTCTTTTTTCAAATCGTCGACCACGCGCTTGGCCCCGATCAAGGGAGCGGGACAGGTCAGGCCGCGCATATCCAGCGTGACATTGGCGTGCAGGTTTTGAGTGCTCATGTTGGATGTCCTGTTGGTTTGTTGGCCGTTGGCATATGGGAGGTTCCCTTCAATATCCGCCTTTGCCATACGGTTGCGGCAATCCGGCTACTTTCGCGCCTTGTTTGGCCGGGCCGGTCGGGAATAAATCATACAGGTCTTTGCTGTCCGCCTCCGGCCAGAATTCGTTGACGCCCTTCAGCATATTGCGGAAATTGGGCGTGTGCCCGTGTTCGCGGAACTGATCGCGCATGTAATTGATGACTTCCCGGTGCCTGGGCGTCAACTCGATGCTTTCTGCCGCCGCAATGATGTTAACGATTTCTTCGCTGTAGTCCGGCTCCAATAAATAGCCGTCCACATCGGTTTCGATTTCGTTTCCTGCGACTGTGTATCCCATGATTAACCTCCGTAAAAAATCAGTTATCGCTCAAGCCGGAAATGACCTTGTAAGGAACAAAAATCCCGCAACCGAATTGGCGCGCTTCGCCCAGCCCCACATATTGCAATTGCACCGAGGCTTCCGGTTTCAGATCATGCACCACCAGGCTATATCCGTGGATGGTTTGCCGATCACCGTTGATGGTGCGGCGTTTGCCGCAGATCAATTTGCCCGAAATCCCCATCTCGCTTAACCGTGCATCAATTCCGCCCATGAACAGCACTTCGTCGCCGGCGCTTGCCACCAGTTGCGCGTGTATGGTGGGAGAGGGCTGAATCGGGCGCGTCTTCACCGCGCCCAGGTTCAAGATGCTCCCGGCCACATCGAGCTGTTGTCCTGACAGGGCAGCCGCATGTTTCACCAGTGCCGCCGGCAGGCGCAGCGTCAGTTTGGCGCGTTTGGGCAGCAGCATCCCCTGGATGTTTTCTGTTGCGCGCAACGGCAGCACTCCGACTGACTTTTCATCCGCGAGCCGTGGAACATGGCGTAGCAACGCCGCCCATAGCGCAAAAGGATAAGCGGCAGGAAGTATTCCGCCATCAAGATCGAATATCATGTCGATCATTTCCGGAATTTTATTGTCAGTCATGCGTCGTCTGTTGGGAGTCTGCCCAGCGCTGCATGACAACAGCCCACTGTTGCGCCGTCGCGGGGTCAATGTCAAAAATCGTAAAACGCTTGCCCTCGCGTATGCGGACGCGCAACAAGCTCATCCCGCCTTCGACATGATCTATCTGCTGCAGCTCGATTTCCTGGCCGCCCAAAGGAACCTTGATTTTTGTTAATTCGCTGATTTGTGCCATTATAATTTTCCAAACGCCCGGATAGACCGCAACTGATTCAGGGGCTTTCTGAACGCGATTGTTCCAGACGCAAGTCTATCGCTAATATGCCTGGTTTTGAAATACTACCGGAGGAAGATGAAATACTACCCTTAAGGGTTATTAAAGATAGCCGCTAAGGGTAATGGAATGAACCAGGATATATATCGTAGTATTCTGATACAGCAAGAAATATGGGTAGGCCGCATGGAACAAAACGTCGGAGTCCGGACGGATAGCCCAAGTAAAAAAGCCCCGCCTCTGCCGGGTCATTTATGTATCGTTTGCCAGCAGTAAGCCCCAGGCAATGCGATTGAAAGGAGAATTACTATGGCCAAGAAAATGCATGATACCCCTAATCTTGATCAGCTCGAGAGTGGTCCGTGGCCCAGTTTTGTGACCGGCTTGAAAGCGTTGGCCAAGAACAAGGATTATGTCGTTGATCTGCTTGGGCAGCTCGAGACCTCGTACCGGACGAAAAAAGGTTACTGGAAGGGCGGAACGGTCGGCGTGTTTGGCTATGGCGGCGGCATCATCCCGCGCTTTACCGAACTCAAGGATGAGGAAGGCAAGCCGGTTTACAAAGATTGCGCCGAGTTTCATACCCTGCGCGTGATGCCGCCGGCCGGCATGCATTACGATACCAAAGTGTTGCGTGATATGTGTGATATCTGGGAGAAGCATGGCTCCGGCCTGATTGCCTTCCACGGCCAGTCCGGCGACATCATGTTCCAGGGTGCGACCACGGAAAACGTGCAGAAGGCCTTCGACGATATTAATGAGCTGGGTTTCGATCTGGGCGGCGCCGGCCCTGCGGTGCGCACTTCGATGTCTTGCGTGGGCGCAGCGCGCTGCGAGCAGTCTTGCTACGACGAAGCCAAAGCGCATCGCACCGTGTTGAACACTTTCCTGGATGACATCCATCGTCCGTCCCTGCCGTACAAATTCAAGTTCAAATTTTCCGGCTGCCCTAACGATTGCATGAACTCGGTGCAACGCGCCGACATGGCGGTGATCGGCACTTGGCGCGACAACATCCGTACCGATGAAGAGCTGGCCAAAAAATGGTTCGCCAAGCACGGCATGGACGAGCTGGTGAACGATGTGGTGGCGCGCTGCCCGACCAAAACTTTTCAGCTCAAGGAAATCAAGAACGTCAAGAAGAGCTCCAGCATCTCCAGCGTTGCGATCAGCGACACCCACGCGATAGAAATCGAGAACCGTGATTGCGTGCGCTGCATGCACTGCATCAACGTGATGACTGGCGCATTAGCGCCTGGAAAAGACAAGGGCGCAACCATTTTGGTGGGTGGTAAGCGTACCCTAAAGATTGGCGACCTGATGGGTACCGTGGTTATTCCGTTCATGAAGCTGGATACCGATGAAGACATGGCCAAGCTGGTTGACCTTGGTCAGCGCATCATCGACTTCTTTGCAGAAAACGCACTCGAACACGAGCGTACCGGTGAAATGATCGAGCGTATCGGCCTGGTGAATTTCCTCGAAGCGTTGGAAATCCCGGTGGATTCGAACATGGTGTCCACGCCACGCATGAACCCTTACGTTCGTACCGACGGCTGGGATGAAGAAGTCGCCAAGATCAATGCCAAAAAATTAGCCGCCGCCGCCTAAGGAGATAAAAATGAACCAGGTCGTTCAAGCCGAGAAACCCGCCGCAAAGCGTAAACCCAAAGAAACCGGCGTGCCGGACAACAAAAAATATCTCCATCCTCTGATGGTGAAAAACTATGGCCAGTGGAAATATCATGATCGTCCTCGCCCAGGTGTGCTGCGTCATGTAGGGCATAGTGGCGACCAGATATGGACGATACGCGCCGGCACACAGCGACAAATGGACGTGGGCACGATACGCTTGCTCTGCGATATCGGCGACAAGTATGCGGAGGGGCACGTGCGTTTCACGATACGCTCCAACATCGAGTTCATGGTCTCCAAGGCGGAAAAGGTCGATCCGCTGATCGCCGAGCTGGAAAAGCACGGCTTCCCGGTGGGCGGCACCGGCAACTCGATTTCGATGATCGCCCATACCCAGGGCTGGCTGCACTGTGACATTCCGGGCACAGATGCTTCGGGGGTGGTCAAGGCGCTGATGGATGATCTGATCGTTGAATTCAAGCGCGAGGAAATGCCCAACCGTGTGCATCTTTCCACTTCCTGCTGTGAGATTAATTGCGGCGGACAGGCTGACATCGCGATCATCGTGCAACATACCAAGCCACCGGTAATCAATCACGATCTGGTCGCCAACGTATGCGAACGTCCAACCGTCGTGGCACGTTGCCCGGTTGCGGCGATACGCCCGGCCATGGTGAATGGCAAGCCTTCCCTGGAAATCGACGAATCCAAGTGTATGTGTTGCGGTGCGTGCTATCCACCCTGCCCGCCGATGCAGATCAACGACCCGGAATATTCCAAGCTGGCGATTTGGGTGGGCGGCAAGAACTCCAATGCGCGCGGCAAGCCGACTTTCATGAAAATGGTCGCGTCCGGCCTGCCCAACAATCCGCCAAGATGGCCCGAAGTCAACGAGGTGGTGAAGCGGATACTGCACGTCTACAAGGAAGACGCCCGTCCCTGGGAGCGTATGGCGGACTGGATCGAGCGCATCGGCTGGCCGCGCTTTTTTGAAAAGACCGAATTGCCGTTCACCAAGTATCTGATCGACGATTGGCGCGGCTCTCGTGCCACGTTCAATGCGTCTACGCATATTCGCTTCTGAGCTTTGGCTTCTAACTTGGGGGTGACTGCATGAAATTCGGAATTGTCGTAAACGAAGGGCCCTATCAGCATCAAGCCAGCGACACGGCCTATTTGTTCTGCAGAGCCGCCATCGCAAAAGGCCATGAAGTATGGCGCGTGTTTTTTTATCACGATGGCGTGAATAACGCCTCGAAGCTGACCGAGCCGCCACAGGATGACCGCAACATTGTGAACCGCTGGAGCAAGCTCGCCGAAGAACATGGCGTGGATCTGGTGGTTTGCGTGGCGGCGGCACTGCGACGCGGCATCAAGGAAGAAAATCTGGCGCAAGGTTTCCGGATTTCCGGGCTGGGTCAGGTGGTGGAAGCGGGTATTAAAACCGATCGCTTGCTGGTGTTTGGCGATTAGGGAGAGCGTGATGAGTGATGTAAAAAAATTCATGTTCGTCAATCGCAAAGCGCCGCACGGCACGATCTATGCGCTGGAGTCGCTGGAGGTGGTGCTGATCACCGCTGCGTTCGACCAGGACGTTTCGCTGGTTTTTCTGGATGATGGCGTATATCAACTGAAAAAGGGACAGCAGACCAAGGCGATAGAAACCAAAAACTTTTCTCCCGCTTATCGTGCGCTGGAGGGATACGATGTCGAGAAACTTTATGTCGAAAAGGAATCGCTGGAGGCGCGCGGCCTCAGCGAGGAAGATTTGCTGGTGGACGTGACCGTGCTGGGACGCGCAGAAATGGGTAAATTGATGGATCAGCAGGACGTGGTTTTTAGCTTCTGATGAAATTACTAGCCATTCGACTAGGCTGTCCAACTACGCCAGCCAAGTCGCTGGTTATAGGGAGAATCTTTAAATGCTGCACATCATCAACAAGTCTCCGCTGACAAATAGCTCGCTCGATAGCTGCTTGCGTGTTGCCCGATCCGGCGACATTTTGCTTATCGAAGACGCGGTCTATGCCGCCGCATCCGGCAATGCGTTCGAAGGCAAGATACGCGAGGCAATGGGTCGTTTCAAAATCCATGTCCTGCAGCCCGATCTTGAAGCACGCGGTCTTGCCGATCGCATCATCGCAGGGATTTCACCTGTGGATTACGGCGGCTTCGTCGACCTCGCCACGGCCAATAAAAACTGCCAATCCTGGCTCTAACCTGAACTTATTAAACGGAGAATTACCATGGCCAACATCGAAGTTAACGGCAAATCTTACGAAACAGACGAGGAGGGCTATCTGGTCAATCTACCCGACTGGAATACCGACATCGCCAATTACATCGCGCAAACCGAAAGCGTCGAGATGAGCGATCAGCATTGGGAAGTCGTCAATTTTCTGCGCGAGTATTTTGAGGAATATCAAATCGCGCCGGCGGTGCGTGTGCTGACCAAGTCGATAGGTAAAAAACTGGGCGCCGACAAAGGCACCAGCGAATATCTGTATGGCTTGTTCCCCTACGGTCCGGGCAAACAAGCCTGCAAGATCGCCGGGTTGCCGAAGCCTACCGGTTGCATCTGATACCAGATGACAGGGGACAGAAAACAGAGGACAGAAAAGCAGGCTCTAACTCTTGATCCTGCTTCATGACAACTGGCAACTAACCCCCCCGCCCCCTACCGATGAGCACGTTCTTTGCACTGTTGTTCTACCTCGCGTTCGCGCTGTTCGCGTTGGGACTCGGATACAAGATTTACGACTACGCGCGCACTCCCGCGCCGCTTAAAATACCCACTACGCCCGCGCCCATGAATACCAGCGGCGTGGTGCTGCGCATGATGCGTGAGGTGTTCCTGTTTGAGAGCCTGTTCAAGGCGAATTTTTGGACGTGGGGTTTGGGGTGGCTGTTTCATGCCAGCCTGGCTCTCGTGCTGTTGCGTCACTTGCGCTACTTCACTGAACCGGTGTGGGGCTGGGTGGCGTTCATTCAACCGTTCGGCATGTATGCCGGCATCGCCATGCTGCTCGGCGTGGCAGGGTTATGGGCGCGTCGTTTGTTCGTCGAGCGCATACGCTATATCTCCACTCCTTCCGATCACCTGATGCTGGTGCTGTTCATCGCGATCGCCGTATCCGGCCTGGTGATGACATTCGTCTCTCATACCGATGTGGTCGGAGTCAAGGGTTTCATGCTCAGCTTGATGTATTTCGCCCCTTTGCATTCTGATGGGCAGCCGTTGCCGGCGCACCTGGGTTTGTATGTGCATCTATTTTTGGTTGCAGTGCTGCTGATGATCTTTCCGATCAGCAAATTGTTGCATGCCCCAGGGTTGTTCTTTTCGCCCGGACGTAACCAGGCAGATAATCCACGCGAGAAGCGCCACATTTCTTCATGGGCCAAGGTGATGGAATCCAATGACCGGGGTAACTCCAAATGAGTGTAGCCATCACCGCCCCTGCATATCGCATTATCCCGATCATCCCGGCCTTGAAACCGGGAGCGATGGAGGGCAGTGGTCCATATGTCGCGAGCGACAAGATCCAGGGGGCGCTGGGGTTCCCCGAGCAATTGGTGGAAGACTGGCATGATCAGGCGATAGGCAAGATGGGCGAGCTGCTCGGCAAGTACCGGTCGCTCAAAGTGTATATGGATGCCTGCGTGCATTGCGGTGCATGTTCCGACAAATGCCATTACTTCATCGGCACGCAAGACCCGAAGAACATGCCGGTTGCGCGCCAGGATCTGATGCGCAGTGTCTATCGCCGCTATTTCACCTGGCCGGGAAAATTGTTTCCCTGGCTGGTCGGTGCGCGCAACTTGACCCGCGAGGTGCTCAACGAGTGGCACAACTACTTCCATCAATGTTCCGAGTGTCGCCGCTGTTCGGTGTTTTGTCCCTATGGTATCGATACCGCCGAGGTCACCATGGCCGCGCGCGAGATCCTCGATTCCGTCGGCTATGGTCAAAAGTATTCCAACGAGATCATCGGCAAGGTGCACAAGATCGGCAACAATCTCGGCCTGCCGACACCCGCGCTCATGGATACGCTGGAGGGGCTGGAAGAAGATGTCAAAGAGGCTACCGGCATAGCCGTGCGTTTCCCGGTGGACGTGAAGGGTGCGGAGGTTTTGTTGATTACCCCCTCAGCCGACTTTTTTGCCGAGCCGCATATCGACAGCTTGATCGGCTACGCCAAGGTTTTTCACGCCACCGGCACCAGCTGGACGCTGTCTTCGATGTCTTCCGAGGCGGCCAACTTCGGCATGTTCATCGGCAATTACGAGCAACTGCGCAAGATCGCGCTGCGCATCCGTCAAGCCGCTCTGGAACTGGGCGTGAAGCGCATCGTGGTCGGAGAGTGCGGGCATGCGTGGCGCGTTGCCTATAGTTTTTTGAATACCTTGATCGGCGTGGGAGACGGCGCCGACGAGACCGATCAATTTGCGATGATGCTGCAGAAGCAATTGGATCATCGCTACAAACAGCCGATGCACATTTGCGAATTCACCTGGGACATGATCGAACAGGGTGCGCTGTCTTTCGACAAGGAAGCCAACGACAAGCACATCATCACCTTCCATGATTCCTGCAATGTGGCGCGCGGCTCCAGCATGGGCGGTTATCCCGGCGGCCAGTTCGATATTCCGCGCAATATTATCAAGGCGGTCGCCAATAACTTCTTTGAGATGGATCCCGATACCACACACGAAAAAACTTTTTGCTGCGGAGGAGGCGGCGGCCTGTTGACCGACGACCTCCTTGATCTTCGCGTCAAAGGCGCGCTGCCGCGCATGGAAGCGTTGCAACAGGTGGCAGACGAGCACGGGGTCAATTTCATGGCGTGCATATGCGCCATTTGCAAGGCGCAATTCACCAAGATCATGCCCATCTATGGATTCGATAGAAGAACGATAGGCGGTGTTCATCAGTTGGTCAGCAATGCGATCAAGCTGGGCGCGAAATAATAATTCACTGGAGGCAGTCCATGTCATCAACAACTGAAACAACTCAAAAAACCACATTCCGCCGCTATAAAGACGGCGACAATAAAGTAGGTCCCTTGAGCAAAATAATCATGCAGGCGAGCTTTACGGACAAGTGCCCGACCTATATTCAGTCAACCCCGCCTTGCCAGGGCAGTTGTCCTGCCGGCGAGGATATCCGCGGCTATCTGGCTATCGTGCGCGGCACAGAAAAACCGCCCGTCGGCGCCGATGGCAAGCCGGCCATGCCTTGGCAGGAATACGCATTTCGCCGTTTGACTGAAGCGAATCCTTTTCCGTCAGTGATGGGCCGGGTTTGCCCGGCGCCTTGCGAAACCGGGTGCAATCGCAATGCGCTGGAAGATCACGTAGGCATCAATTCGGTGGAACATTTTCTTGGCGAATATGGGATAACCAATAACCTTGCTTATCACACCGGCGCAACGCAATCCGGGAAAAAAGTGGCGGTCATCGGCGGTGGCCCGGCCAGTTTATCCTGTGCCTATCAACTCACTCTAAAAGGGCATGAAGTTACTGTATTCGATGAACACGAGTATCTGGGCGGCATGATGCGCTACGGCATTCCGGGTTTTCGTACCCCGCGAGAAGTGCTGGATGCGGAAATCAAACGCATCACCGATTTGGGGGTGAAGACCCGTATGAAATGTCGCGTGGGAACGGACATTACTCTGGAGCAAATCCGCAACGACTTTGATGCGGTTTTCCTCGGTATGGGCGCACAAGCCGGTCGTGCCTTGCCCCTTGCGGACAGCGCGGCGCCCAATGTGGTGACAGCAACTGCATTTCTTAAAGCGTTTAATGACGGTCGTCTCCAGCACGTTGGCAAGCGAGTCGTGGTGGTCGGTGGCGGTGATACTTCGATCGACGTGGCTACAGTCGCACGGCGTTTAGGCCACCTTGAGGAATCAAAACCGACAGATTTCGAGCAAGCCATCGCAGGCCAGATCGCGCATGATGTGGCAGAAATTTCGGCCAAGCAGGGTGCCGAAGTGACACTGACCTCGATTTTTGCCATCGACAAGATGCAAGCGAACAAGCACGAGATAGAACAGGCGCTCGCAGAAGGTATCGCGATCCGCGGCGGTCTGGTGCCGATAGGCATCGTGCGCGGCCCAGATGGGCGCGCCACAGCGCTACGGGTCAGTCAATGTGAAGCCAAGATTGTTGGAGGAAAACTAGAGGTCAAAAACATCGAGGGAACCGAGGAAGATATTCCTGCTGACCTGATCGTGTCTGCAATCGGCCAAGCGGTCGATTTTACAGGGCTGGAGGAATTCAACAACGGCAAGGGCGCGGTCTCGACAGATCGCAACTATCTGGTTGCCGGACAGAAGGGCGTGTTCGCCGGCGGCGACATCATACGCCCGCATCTGTTGACCACTGCTATCGGTCACGGCTCGATTGCAGCGGATGGCATACACAATTATTTGCAAGGCAAGGATTTGGAAAAACGCCCCAAGATTGATGCGCACCAATTCGACCTGATGCGCAAAATGATGGAAAAAGGTCTCGAAATCAAAGAAACGCACGAACCTTTGCGTGGCACTGATAGTTCCAACGTGGCGGTACACAACTTTGATAATCGGTCGGATCGCTATGTGATCCCGCACGACAAGCTGTTCCTGGGGCACTTCTCCATCGTCGCGCGCAATAAACGCAACGTCACCACCCTGAGCAAGGAATCCGCGTTAGGTAATTTTGAAGACAGGTTGGGCGTGCTCAGCCAGGAAGACGCCGTGGCGGAAGCCAAACGTTGCATGAGTTGTGGCATGTGTTTCGAGTGTGACAACTGTGTAGTGTATTGTCCCCAAACAGCGGTGTTCCGCGTGAAGAAGAATCAGTCCACCCTCGGGCGTTATGTTGATACCGATTACAACAAGTGCATAGGTTGCCATATTTGCGCAGAAGTATGTCCAACCGGATATATCCAGATGGGCCTGGGCGAGTAAGTAAAATGTTAAAACTGACCGCACTGCTGGCGGCGCTCTGCCTGTGTGCATCTGCGAGTGCAACGGAAAGCGCATTCACGCCCAAGCTCGATATCGGCAAGGGCGGCCAGTGCGTGGAAGATCCGCAGTGGATGCGCAAGAATCACACGCAGCTACTCTTGCATCAGCGCGATGAAACCGTGCACAAAGGCATACGCGACGAAAA
>JANONV010000155.1:0-5141 GCA_031421015.1 Gallionella sp.
TCACTCAATTCGGTGGACGCCCAATAAGCGTAGTAGCACACTGCCTCCATCGAACGGTCGGCGAATTCGACCGCCGCGTCGGACGCATAAGTGATGCGCAGATCATGCAAACAATCCTGAAAGCCTATGATGCCCAAGCCCACCGGGCGATGCTTGAGATTGGAGTTGCGCGCCTTGTCCACCGCGTAATAATTGATGTCGATCACGTTATCCAGCATACGCATCGCGGTTCTCACGGTGCGCTGAAGTTTTTCCAGATCGAGAATATCCCCGATTTTCTGTCCTCTGTCCTCTGTCTTCTGACCTCTGATGTGCGCCGCCAGATTGATCGAACCGAGATTGCACACCGCGATCTCGCTGTCGTTGGTGTTCAAGGTGATCTCGGTACACAAATTGGAACTATGCACCACGCCGACGTGCTGCTGCGGCGAGCGGATGTTGCAAGGGTCTTTGAAGGTGATCCACGGATGTCCGGTCTCGAACAGCATGGTCAGCATCTTACGCCACAGGCTGGCGGCCGGGATTTTCTTGAACAATTTAAGCTCGCCGTTGGCGGCTTTGGCTTCATATGCAGTATAGGCGCGCTCAAAATCGGCACCAAATTTGTCGTGCAAATCCGGCACATTGGACGGCGAGAACAAAGTCCAGTCGCCGCCTTCCATGACGCGCTTCATGAACAAGTCAGGAATCCAGTTAGCAGTATTCATGTCGTGGGTGCGGCGGCGATCATCACCGGTGTTCTTGCGCAAATCCAGAAATTCCTCCACGTCCAGATGCCAGGTTTCCAGATAGGCGCACACCGCGCCCTTGCGCTTGCCACCTTGATTCACCGCCACGGCGGTATCGTTCACCACCTTCAAAAACGGCACCACGCCCTGCGATTGGCCATTGGTACCCTTGATGTGCGCGCCGAGGGCGCGCACCGGCGTCCAGTCGTTGCCCAGGCCGCCCGAGTATTTGGCGAGCAGCGCGTTTTCCTTGATGGCTTCGTAAATCCCGTCCAGATCGTCCGCCACGGTGGTCAGATAGCAAGAAGACAATTGCGAACGCTGCGTACCTGAATTGAACAAGGTTGGTGTCGAACTCATGAAGTCGAAACTGGACAGCAGGCGATAAAATTCCACCGCGCGCGCCTCGCGGTCTATCTCGTTCAGCGCCAGCCCCATCGCGACGCGCATGAAAAAGGCTTGCGGCAATTCGATGCGCTTGCCTTCGATGTGCAAAAAATAGCGGTCATACAGGGTTTGCAGGCCGAGATAGCCGAATTGCAAATCGCGCTGCGCGTCCAGCTCCCTGGCCAGACGTTTCAAATCGAACTGGCCCAGGCGCGCATCCAGCAATTCCGCCTTGATGCCCTGCTTGATGAATTTCGGAAAATAGGTCGCATAGCGTGTCGCCATATCCCCCGGCGCGATCTCTTCGCCCAGGGTCTCGCTGCAGATCGTATTCAACAGCAGGCGCGCGGTAACGAAATTATAGGCCGGCTCTTTTTCGATCAGCGAACGCGCGGAAAGCACCAGGCACTTGCGCACCTCGTGTCGCGCCACCCCATCGTACAAATCCTTGAGGGTCAGCTTGATGACCGCATCCGCGTCAACCGCGTCGCCCAGACCCGCGCAGGCATCCCGCACCAACGCGGCAAGACGGTCCAGATCGAGCGGACGCGCCACCCCGTCCTCATCAACCACGTTGATGATTTTGAGCGGATCTTTGGTCTTGGCCTTGGCCTTGGCGCGAGATTGGGCTCGTTCCTCTCGGTACAGCACATAAGTGCGCGCGACATCATGCTCGCCGGAACGCATCAAGCCCAGCTCGACCTGATCCTGGATGTCTTCGATGTGCATCGTCCCGCCGTGCGGCTGGCGGCGCATCAGCGCCGAAATGACGCCATCGGTCAATTGCTCGACCATCTCGCGCACCCGTGCCGACGCCGCGCCCTGTCCGCCGTTCACCGCGAGGAACGCCTTGGTCAGCGCGATCGAAATCTTGGCCGGTTCAAACACGACCACCGAGCCGTTGCGGCGGATTACCTTGTATTGATCGTACGGATTGGAGGAAGGCAGAACGGGATCGGGAACGCCATTGGCGAGCATGGCATAGGTTGGGGTGCTATCGGTGGCGGCATGCAGCATGTATGAACTCCCTTAAAATCCTGTTAGCCTGAAAAATAAAAAACCACTACATCTAGTACTTTTTCTCAGCAGCGGAGCTAATTGTAGTAGTTAACAAAAATATTGCAAGCGAAAAATGAACGATTTTTTTGGCCGGATTCATGGGCGCATATTTACTCAGCAGTCAGAAATCAAGACGACACCGGTAGGGTGGACAAGCGTAGCGCATCCACCCTACCAATACGGCGTTGCTCCGTCGGTAGCCTTAATTTCTGACTGCGGTGTAATGTTATGGACAGCGTAGGGCGGGCGAGCTTTGCATAGCCATTCGACTGTGCCGCCAAAATACGGCAGCCAAGCCGCTGGTTAAGCCCGCCCTGCAAACACACACGTTTGATTTGGAACCGGAATTACTTCGCACAACCGGCCAGATAGCGCCCCCAGTCAAAACAGGGGCCGGGATCGGTCTTGCGTTGCGGGGAAATATCGCTGTGCCCGGCGATGCCACATATCGGGTAGGCTGCGCGCAACGCCTTGGTCAGCCGCTCAAGCGTGGCGTATTGCGCAGCGGTGAACGGCGCCGCATCGCTGCCCTCCAGCTCGACGCCGATGGAAAAATCGTTGCAGCACGACCTGCCCTGCCAGCAGGACTCTCCCGCATGCCAGGCCCGTTTCGAGCAGGGAACGAACTGGATGATCCGCCCGTCGCGGCGCAGCAGAAAGTGCGCCGACACCTTGATTCCGGCGATGGCCGGGTAATAGGGATGGGCGGTCGCATCCAGGGTGTTGGTGAACAGCCGCTGCACACCATCGCCGCCAAACTCGCCGGGCGGCAGACTGATGTTGTGTATCACCAGCAGTTCGATTGCGCCGGCGGGGCGGTCATCGCAGTTCGGCGACGGGATATATTCGCACCCGGCCAGCAAGCCCCGTGTGTCAATCTTCATCGTCGCTTCCATGCGGGGCCTTGATACCGAGCCGCTCCATGCGGTAGCGCATGGTGCGGAACGTCAGCCCCAACAACTTGGCGGCTGCGGTGCGGTTAAAACCGGTCTGCTCCAGCGCTTCCAGCAAGGCCTGCTTCTCGACACGATCCAGATATTCCGGCAGCGGGTATTTGCCCCCCAGCGTAACACCCAGAGATTCGTTGTCCGAGCGGCGATGTTCGACGGGCGTCAGCGCCAAATCGCCTGCCTCGATCACCCCTTCCAGGCACAGCGCCGATGCCCTTTCGATGATGTTCTCCAGTTCGCGCACGTTACCCGGAAAGTTGTAACCTTGCAGCGCGCGCAACGCGCCCGCCGAAAATTGCATCTGCGCATCGCCGCGCAAACGCTCCAGCGCCCGTTGCGCAATTTCCGGTATATCTACACTTGACTCGCGCAGCGCGGGCATCTGGATCGGGATCACATTCAAACGATAATACAAATCCTGACGGAATCCGCCTTGGCGCACCCGTTCGGCCAAATCCTGATGGGTTGCGCTGATGATGCGCACGTCCACCGGCTCCTCATGGGTGGCGCCGATCTTGCGCACCTGTTTTTCCTGTATCACCCGCAACAACTTTACCTGCATCGCCAGCGGCAGATCCGCAACCTCATCCAGAAACAATGTCCCGCCGTGCGCCGCCTGGAAAAAACCGTCGCGATCCTTGTCCGCGCCGGTGAACGCGCCTTTTTTATAACCGAAGAATTCGTTCTCCATCAGGTTGCCCGGAATCGCCCCGCAGTTCACCGCGATGAATGCCTGATCATGCCGCGCGCCGCTTTGCACGATCAGGCGCGCCGCCAATTCCTTGCCGCTGCCGGATTCGCCGCTGATATGCACCGGCGCCTGGCTGCGCGCCACGCGTTTAATGAGTTCGCGCACCTTCAGCATGGCGGGCGAATGGCCGAGCAACATCTTGTCGCCGGACGGGCCCGGCTGCGGCAAATTCAGCGCGGATTTCACCAGGGCGCGCAACTGGTCCAGCGAAACCGGCTTGCTCAGGTAATCGAACGCGCCCGCCTTGAGCGCGGTCACCGCATTTTCCATATTGCCATGCGCGGTGATCACCGCTACCGGCACATCCGGGTTGCGCTGTGCGATATGCTGCACCACCTGCAAGCCATCGCCGTCCGGCAGACGCATATCGGTCAGACACAGGTCGTAGCGGCGCGCCGCCAGCTTCGCCAATGCCTCGCGCACGTTGCCGGCTTTGTCCGCCTCCAGCCCCATCTTGCGCAGCGCCAGTTCCAGCAACTCCAGGATATCCGGCTCATCGTCCACCAGCAGCACCGCAGGTTTTTTCGCCCGATTGCTATTCGCCATGTTCCTGCCTCCCGCTATTTTCGCCTGTTTCCCCGAACGTTATACGAAAACAGGCGCCCGGCTTCCCGCCCGCACGATATTCCAGCAGCGCGCCGTTCGCCTCGCACAACTCTTTGGCAATATACAGACCCAGGCCGGTACCATCGGCCGCCGTGGTAAAAAACGGTTCGAACAGTTTGCCCTGATGTTCGGCGGAAATCGCGGGGCCGTCATTACGCACATCCAATACCGTCAACCCATCCTCCCGGCCTACCGTCAACCCCATGCTGCCGGGCAACTTGCGGCAATAGCGTAACCCGTTCAGGCACAAATCCCACAGCACCTGACGCAGGTGGCCGCGATCAAAAGATACCTTGATGCCCGGCGCACCCACCCACACCATTACGCCCGGATCAAGCCGCTCCGTCAGGCTAAACTCCTCGACAAAAGCGCGCAACATCACGTCCAGATCGAATGTTTCAGGCTGAGCGCGGTCGCGCCGGTTCAACTGCATCATGTCCTGCACGATTTTATTGATACGCTGGGTATTATCCAGCACGATGCGCATCTAGCGTTGCCGCCCGGCATCGTCCGGCTCTTCGCCCAGCAATTCCGCCGCGTAACTGATCGCCGACAAGGGATTGCGCACCTCGTGGGCGATGTTCGCGGTCAGGCGTCCCAGCGCGGCCAGCTTGATCTGCTGCGCCTCTGCCCGCACCCGCTGCATGTCCTCCAGAAAAA
>JANONV010000156.1:0-8282 GCA_031421015.1 Gallionella sp.
AAATTTTAACGCTTACATATCAAATATATGCGGCGCGCTAAAATTTCTTTCGCGCCTTGTCTCGCTTAGGATTTTGAATTTATAGAGGCACCCATACTAATTTGGAGAGATTCATGCGTATAGGCATTCCTGCGGAAACGCGCGCAGGCGAAACTCGGGTCGCGGCGACGCCGGAAACGGTGAAGAAGATGCTGGCGTCCGCTCACACCGTGATGGTGCAAGCCGGAGCGGGAGCTGGCGCGCGCATTCCCGATGCGGAATTCCAGGCGGCGGGCGCGACCCTGGTCGATGCCGCCGCGCTGTACGCGCAAGCGCAAATCGTGCTGAAGGTCAAAGCGCCTACCGCTGCCGAGCTGGCGCAATTGCCGCGCGATACGGTGCTGATCGGCTTGCTCTCGCCGCATCAGGCCGAACAAGTGGCGGCTTATGCCCGGCAAGGCATCACCGCATTCGCGATGGAGAAACTGCCGCGCACTTCGCGCGCGCAGGCGATGGACGTGCTGTCCTCGCAGGCCAACATTGGCGGTTACAAGGCGGTGCTCGTAGGGGCGAATCTGTATCAGCGTTTCATGCCGATGTTGATGACCGCTGCCGGCACGGTGAAAGCCGCGCGCGTGCTGATTCTGGGCGTGGGTGTCGCGGGATTGCAGGCGATCGCCACAGCCAAGCGTCTGGGTGCGGTGGTCGAAGCGTCGGACGTGCGCCCCGCCGCCAAGGAACAGGTCGAATCGCTGGGCGCCAAGTTCATCGACGTGCCGTTCGAGACCGATGAGGAACGGGAGATCGCAAAGGGCGTGGGCGGTTATGCCAGACCGATGCCAGCCTCATGGATGCAGCGTCAGGCGGTGCTGGTGGCGGAGCGCGCCAAACAGGCCGACATCATCATCACCACCGCGCTGATCCCCGGTCGTCCGGCGCCGGTGCTGCTGCACGAAGACACGGTGAAACAGATGAAACCCGGTTCGGTGGTGGTGGACATGGCGGTGGAGGCGGGCGGTAATTGTCCGTTGTC
Source organism: Gallionella sp. (assembly GCA_031421015.1). Lineage (GTDB taxonomy): Bacteria > Pseudomonadota > Gammaproteobacteria > Burkholderiales > Gallionellaceae > Gallionella. The sequence continues at coordinate 1,013 of JANONV010000156.1, forward strand.
AGAGCTGGGCAAGACCGTGGTCAAACATGGCGTGACCATCGTCGGTGAAGCTAATTTGCCGGGTCTGGTGGCGACCGATGCCAGCGCGTTTTATGCGCGCAATCTGCTCAACTTTCTTAATCTGCTGTGCGACAAAACCGGCGCGATGAACATCAATATGGAAGATGACATCATTGCCGGGACTTTGTTGTGCAGGGGTGGCGTGGCAACTGGAAAAGCATAAACCCCCCCTCAGTCCCCCCTTATCAGGGGGGAAGATAGCTCCTCCCCTGTTTCTCCCCCTGACAAGGGGGGTGGGGGGTTGGGGAGGCCGGGAGGGGTTTAGGTTCTACACAATTTAACAAGGAATAAAACATGACTGGCATCGTTGATCCTGTTGTTCTAAATCTAACCGTTTTCGTATTAGCAATTTTCATTGGCTATCACGTAGTGTGGAATGTCACCCCCGCGCTGCACACGCCGCTGATGGCGGTTACCAACGCCATTTCCGGCATCATCATTGTCGGTGCGATGCTCGCGGCCGGGCCTGTAAAACTGGACATTGGCACGGTGCTGGGCCTGGTCGCCGTGACTCTTGCCGCGGTGAATGTGTTCGGCGGTTTTCTCGTCACACAGCGCATGCTGGATATGTTCAAAAAGAAAAAGGATAAGGGAAGATAATGTCGGCCAATTTTGTTGCACTCGCTTATCTCATCGCTGCGGTCTTGTTCATTCTCGCCCTGAAAGGCCTGAGTTCACCTGTTGCCGCGCGACGCGGTAATTTATTCGGCATGGTCGGCATGGGCATTGCCGTGTTGACCACGCTCACCGTTACAAAAAACGTTGAGTACATCCTCATCGCGATTGCCGTTGGTGGAATTATTGGCGCAATCATTGCAAAGCGTATACAGATGACGGCCATGCCGGAACTGGTTGCGGCGATGCACTCGCTGGTCGGCCTGGCGGCAGTGCTGGTCGCGATGGCAGCGTTCAATAATCCGGCCGCTTACGGCATCGGCGAAGTTTTACACGCCAGCAACCGCATCGAATTGTTCATCGGCACCTTCGTCGGCGCGATCACCTTCACCGGCTCCATCATCGCGTTCGGCAAACTGTCCGGCAAGCTGGGCAGCAAGCCGCTGCGCTTTGCTGGTCAACACTGGCTCAACCTGCTGCTCGGCGTGCTGATGATAGGTTTCGGCATCGCCTTTTTCATCACGCAAAGCTGGACACCGTTCCTGATCATGACCGCCCTCGCCATGCTGATCGGCGTATTGTTGATCATGCCGATCGGCGGCGCGGACATGCCGGTGGTGATATCCATGCTGAACTCCTATTCCGGTTGGGCTGCGGCGGGTATCGGCTTCACGCTCAACAACAACATGCTGATCATCGCCGGTTCGCTGGTCGGCAGCTCTGGCGCGATCCTGTCCTACATCATGTGCCGTGCGATGAACCGCTCGTTCTTCAACGTGATTCTCGGCGGCTTCGGCAGCGGCGCGGCGGATACCGGTGCGGATGCCGGCGGCGAGCAAAAGACTTATCGCAACGGCAGCGCGGACGATGCCGCGTTCCTGATGGGCAATGCCGGCAGCGTGGTGATCGTGCCGGGTTATGGCCTGGCGGTGGCGCGCGCGCAACATGCCTTGCAGGAAATGGCCAATATATTGGCCGAGAAGGGCGTAAAAGTGCGCTACGCGATCCATCCGGTGGCGGGACGCATGCCGGGGCACATGAACGTATTGCTGGCCGAGGCGGAAGTGCCTTACGAGCAAGTGCTGGAAATGGACGAGATCAACAATGAATTTGCCGACACCGACGTGGTGCTGGTGATCGGCGCGAACGACGTGGTCAATCCGGCCGCCAAGCACGACAAATCCAGCCCGATCTACGGCATGCCCATCCTGGATGCGTACAAGGCGCGCACCGTGCTGGTGGTCAAGCGCAGCATGGCGACGGGCTATGCCGGCCTGGACAACGAACTGTTCTACATGGACAAGACCATGATGGTGTTCGGCGATGCAAAGAAGGTGGTCGAGGATATAATCAAGGCGTTGGCATAAGACTGCCTGTCGGAATAAAAAATAGCCGCGTCAGCGGCTTTTTTTATTTACGCGAAGATCACGCGCGATGTGTTTTGATGACCAGAAATGCTCCGAGCAAACTTTGTATCAGATAGGCGATGCTGGATAAGCCGTGCAGCATTTTGAAACGGTCGGCAAACACGCTGTGCATTACGGTGTCGGGCAACGCCTGTAGTTTGAGGCCGGCCATGGTCGGCTGGATGCCGAATTGCAATACCAGCGTGATCAGCAACATGGCCGCCACCACCCAGAATAAAGGCTGACGCAATACGGCCTGGCCGAACACGCCGACGCGCTGGATCAGCAGATACATCCCGCATACCATGCCGAGATAGCCTACCCAAATGAACATCTGCCCTGCCAGCATCCCCGCCAGTTGCCTGTCTGGCTGGGCGTAAAACAGCACAGGCACGGCGAGGTAGCCGACTGCCCATATACCGCCGACCCAAGCGGTGGTCAAAAGTGTAGCGAGATACTGCGATAGATTTTTCATTAAACGGAGAGTAGCACAGTTGCATTCGATGGCAAGGTCCGAAAAACTTTTGGCCGGGCACCCGCTGGACAATGTCACGGCACTGGCCTAACCTGTAAGGCGGTATCAATACACACAATAAGGAGATAGCCATGTATTACGTCGTAGAAAGCAGCAAATCATTCGATCAGGCCGCAACCGACCTGGAAGCAGCAGTGAAGCGCCATGAGTTCGGGTTGTTGCATGTCCATGACCTGGGCAACACGCTGCGCGGCAAAGGCATCGCCTTTGCCGAGAATTGCAAAGTCTTTGAGGTGTGCAATCCGGGCCAGGCCGCCAAGGTGCTTGGCACAGACATGCGTTTGAACATGGCGCTGCCCTGCCGCATCTCGGTGTACACCGAACGGGGCAAAACCAAAATTGGCATGATCAAGCCCGTCCCCATGCTCGCCGCGCTGTCGCAGGACGCAACGCTGGTCAAAGTGGCGCAGGAGGTCGAAGCCCAGACCATGAAAATGATAGATGAGTCCAGATAGCACGCAACCTGCCAAATAAAATGGCGGGTAGCTTTGCATGGCCATCTGATTAGGCCGTCAAAAAACGACGACCAAGTCATTGGTTAACGCTTCGTTAACCCACCCTACAAAACCATCATGTCGCAACTACCCATTTGGACCGAGCAAATAAAATATCTGGTTGGTATTTTTGCCATACTGAATCCGCTCGGGGTTATACCCATTTACCTCAGCCTGATGGTGGATCGCCGCCCGGAGGAGATGCATCGCACCGCACTCAAAGCATCCGTCGCGGTGGCGGTGATCCTGACGCTTTCCGTCTGGGTGGGTGATGCGCTGCTATCGTTCTTCGGTATCGGCATCCCGGCGTTTCGCATCGCCGGCGGACTGCTGGTGCTGATTATTGCCATCGCCATGTTCGATGCCAGAGTCAGCCCGGCGCGGCACACCGACGCAGAGCAGACCGAAGCGAAGGCCAAGAACGACATCGCCGTGGTGCCGCTGGCGATCCCCCTGCTGGCCGGGCCGGGCGCGATCAGCCTGACCATCGTTGATGCGCATCAGGTAGTCAGTCTGGCTGACAAAATCGTGTTCAGTTTAGGGATAGTCGGCGTGGCGGCGCTAGTCTGGCTGGTATTGCGGCTGGCCGAGCCTATCGGCGAGCGTCTGGGCACAGGCGGCCTCAACATCGCTACCCGGGTGATGGGACTGATACTCGCCGCCATGGCGGTGCAATTCATAGCGGATGGGATGCTGGAGTTGTTCCCCGGTTTGTCTCACTGAGGGGATTTCTGAGCACGCGTAGGGCGCAATCGTTATTGCGCCGGATGAAGTGGGGTTCGCAGGGATGGGTGACTTGTCACCCAACTCGCAAAACATCCGGTGCAATGCGCTTCGCTTATTGACACCCTGCATTACGCCTTACGCAAGTTCACGGTTGCGCCTGACCGGACGCCTTCAATATCTGATTCCAATGCTATTCCAAAACGACAATAATTTTGTAGGGTGCGCAAGCGCACCCGTAAGCAATACACCCCACGATATTGCACTATATGATGGGAAAATGGAATGAGACAAATTTCCTGAGGTCTGCGCTGCCGCTTGTGGGCCTTCGTTTTTTGTCTTGCGGGCACCTCTAAAAATTCAGAGTTCGCCCAAATGCAAGGCGCGGAAAAAATTTTAGTTCCGGCTAACCTTCAGGTTATGCCGGAACTAAAATGTGGATTTTTAGAGGTGCCCTTGCGCCCAGATCACCAAAGCACCGGCTCCCCATGACACCAGGGCGGCGAGTGTGAATATCAGCAGGGCGCGCGTCATGCCCCTGGGAATTTCCTGCTGATCCAGATATCGTCTGAAATACCAGGCGGCGATGAAGAATACGATGGTGGAGATGATTATACTCAGCATGGGTTTGCCTTTTGGTTGGTGATGATAATGGGTATATCGCCCGGTTGCCATGGCGGATATTTTTTCATTACCGCATCAAAACCTTCCGAGCTCGAAAAGTTTTTCAGCCAGTGTTGCAGCGCTGCATAGGGTGCTTGCGCGAACCAGTTTTTGTCCACGTCGGCGAATTGACGGATGAACGGAAAGATACCCGCATCCGCGATGGACGGGGTGTCACCCAGCAAGCAGGGTGTCGCACGCAAGCGGTTTTCCAGTCGCTGCAAAAATATTTCCGCTTGAATGCGGTAATGGATCTGTGCGTGTTCCGGGTAGCGCTCAGGGTATTTGTAGCGATCCAGATAGTCCTTGAAGGTCGTGTCGTTCTCGATGATCAGTGCGGTCGCCGCAGCGACGCAAGCATCGTTTTCCCCCAGCCAGCCATAGTGGTCGTGCTGGTGCAACGCCCATAGCATGATCTCCCAGCTTTCATCGATCACCTGTCCGTCAGGTAACACCAGCACCGGCACGCTTCCCTTCGGAGAAGCTGCCAGCATGCTTTCCGGCTTGTTGCGCAATGCCACCTCGCGCAGTTCGATCGCGATGCCGCTCGCATAAAGCGCAAGGCGTGCGCGTATCGCATACGGGCAACGACGGAAAGAGTAGAGGACGGGTGGCATGTTGCAATTATCCCGGATTGTCTATTATCGGTCTTTGCGTAATTCATGACAGGCATCCGTCATTCCGGTGGAGGCTGGAATCCAGCTTGCCATACAGTTCCGCGCAGCGGACAAGTCCCATGCTTTGCGTGGGAGCAGTTCAGGCTTGGAGTGCGGCGGCGTGTCGCCGCTTTCTCATGGTGTTGACACTGGAGCTGATGCGGCAACGGGTGTTGTCACAGGTACCATCGTTGACGACGTTACTGTTACGGTAGCGGAGGCTGTGGTTTGGTTGCCGGAAGCATCGGTTGCCGAATAGGTCACGGTGTAAATCCGGTCGGCATTGCCATTTTTTGCGGCGCGGAGCAGTAAATACCGGTCATCGGCGCCAAGGCTCGCGTCGCGGATATCGTCCGGCTGCAAAGGTTCGCTGGCGGTGATGGACACAAGTTTTATTTCGGGCATGCGGTCGTAGTTGTCCTTTACCGTGAAGGTTGCTTTGACGGGTATCGCCCTTCGGCTGGGATCGGGACTAACGGCCTGGTTGTCCGGTGTTCGGAGTAGGTTGGGATTCAAATTGACGGTGAGGCTGGGCGGGGTGTTGTCGAGGCGTTCGAGGGGAACGGTAAGAGTCGCGGGGTTGCCTTTGGTATAAGTTACACGCGCATGACCGGTCAGGTAGTTACTGTCAGCCTTGTCTACGGAAACGCTCATTTTGGCCAGGGTTTGACCGGCAAGCAGCCTGGGCGAGTTCTCGTTAAGGGGTTCCCAGGTGATGGCGTGGGTATCGCTCTTTTCAGGATTGGTCACGCTGACGCGCCAGCCTGTGGGAGAGTTGGAACTTGTTGTAGGGATGCCGAATTTTACATTCCACCCCGACGGCAGCTCATAGAGTTCATGGATATCGTTGTTGGGATTTTCATCATTCTTGCTGTCAAGCCCTACCGAAACGGCAGCTATATCCTGTTGGCTTTTATTGAACACGCGGTAGTGGTACGCGATCTTGCCGCCGGAGTGCTGGGCAAACACATCCACCCTGGCAGCAGGCGAGGGTTCCGCCATGACCATGCCGCCAGACGTGAATGCCCCGGATATAAATACGAGAGACGCATACGTCAGACCGGCCAGGCCGGTTAGTCTGAGCTTACGAAAAACTTTTGTCCGGGCACCCGTTTGAATCGCACCGCTTTGTTTCATATCCATACCTTTCCTATCCATTAATAAAATGCGCTCTGCGCGCAAGTGTTTCAGCATTCGAGTATACGGTCAATGGGCAAAGGTTTCCGGATCGTTTTGCGGACCATGCTGCGGCAAGTGCGTCCAATAGCGGCGATGGGTTTTGCGATAGCGTTCCACCCGCAAGCCTTGCGCGTTCATCTCGACCAGGATCGCGCCGTCTTCGTCCGAGCGCAGCAGTTCCGCGCCGCTGTCGGCATAGCGTTGCACGACTTCCTGTTTCGGATGGCCGAAACGGCTGCGATAGCCGACGGTGAACACCGCGTAATCGGGCGACACGGCGCTGACGAATTCATTCGTGGACGAGGTCTTGCTGCCGTGATGCGGCACGACCAGCAGGGTCGCGGGCAGTTTGTCCGCATGCCCTTTGAGCAACTGCAGTTCGGATTTCTTTTCGATATCCGCAGCCAGCAAAACATGCCGATTGCCGACGCTGATGCGCAACACACAGCCGCGGTTGTTGTCACGGATTTTTGCATCGGCGTAGCTGGCCGCGTCGGGATGCAGTATCTCGAAATTTACGCCGTCCCATTGCCACGATTGCCCGTCCATGCAGCGTTTGTTATTGGCTGTTTGCTGCGTCAGCCTGTGCCCATCGGGCAGGGAAGACGACAGCCAGCCGATGGGCATGGCCTGCATCACCGAGGCCGCGCCGCCGGTGTGATCGCTGTCATCGTGCGTGAGTATCATCCCGTCCAGCGCGGCGATGCCCAGCGCGCGCAGCGTTGGAATCAGGATGCGGTTGCCGCTGTCGGCTTCATTGCTGAAATCCGGGCCGGTGTCGTAGAGCAGCGCGTGATGACGGGTTTGTGCGGCAACCGCCAGGCCTTGCCCGACATCGAAAATAACCAATCGTACCGAGTCTTGCGCGGGCGGTTCCGGCGTATTCAAAAACATCGGCAGCAGCAACAGGAAACCCAGCCAGCGCGCCGGAAAGCCGCG
>JANONV010000157.1:0-3563 GCA_031421015.1 Gallionella sp.
TATATTTGATATGTAAGGAGTAATTTTTTGTGATCAACGCAGTATCGCGACGGAGTTTGGATTTTTAGAGGTGCCCTAGCAGCCTGTCTGGCTTCTCGTAAAATTTACCCGCAACTCAGACTTGCCGAGCAAATTTAATCACGTTTTCATAAATTGTATGTTCAGTTTTTCATCAAATGCATTTTCAGGGGTTCAAGAACGATCATTTCCATCATAGATCACTTCGTTGCTGCTCCAAACTATCCTGCCAGCACAAACATTCGCTTCAAATTCCACGCCATCGCGACCAGGCTAAACTCGCCTTTGACCTTCTCCAATCCGCGTAACGAGAATTGCCTGAAGCCCAGTATCGCCTTGATGATGCCAAATACCGGCTCCACCGTGCATTTGCGTTTCGCATAGAGCGCCCGCCCCGCCATCGTCAGGAGCAAATGACGCATTGTCTCTACCGCCGTGGCTTCTTCTTTCAGCGGCGGTGGTTCGGTGAATCGCGCCATCGGCTCAGGGTGATGCGCCTCGCGGCCCACCGCGATCAACGGGGTGATCTGCTGTTCGCCACAGGCATTGACGTTGGCCTCGGAGAAATATCCCGTATCTGCGACCAGGTTGTCAGGCTTGCCCAGCTCGGCCGGCAAGGCCTTGAGCTGTTCGAGTATCGGCTCGACTTGTTGTTTGTCATTGCACGCCTGCACGGTGTTGGTCACAACGATCAGCATGCTGTCCATGTCCACCGCGATCTGGCCGTTGTAGCATTGGTCAAATCCGCCGCCCGCCACTTTCATGATGCGTGATTCTTCATCGGTGAGATTGATCTGATCCTTGTCCTGCGCGCCTTCTACCGGCGGAACAGGCGTTTTGCCGCGAGGTGGCTTGCCGCTCTGTTTTGATTTTGTTTCACGCTTGTCCAGCTTGGCTTGGTAGACGGCTTGCTCTTGATCGAAGCGCTCTTTGGCGCGCGCTTCAATTTTAGTTTTAGCTGTGGCGATCGCCTTGATGCGATCGCAGCGAAGGGCGATCTCGTCGGGCAGGTTCATGCCATCCGGTATCTTCTCGTTGTCCGCCGTTTCGGCCAGCGCCATGAGATTCTTCACCTCGCCCTTCAGTTGCTCTTCCAGTTTCTTGATGTGCCCATAACTCATGGCGCTGTGTTTGGAGGCGTTGGCTTTGATCTTGCTGCCATCCAGCGCGATGTTGCCGAGGTGGAGTACGCCCAGCGTGCGGGCGATCAGCAGGACTTGCACCATTAGACCTTCGATCTCTTTCAGAAACCGTTTGCGAAAGGTGTTCAGCGTGTTGTGGTCCGGGTGTTCGTCTGCGGCCACAAATCGAAATGCCACCGAATCGTAGCTGGCGTTCTCCAGCTTGCGGCTCGAGAATACGCCAGTGTCGTAGCCGTAAACAAGAATGGATAACAGCAATGCGGGGTGAAACGGCGCGCTGCCGCTGGTTCCGTAGGCGCGTTCCATGGCCTTCAAGTCCAGTTGCTCGACAATCTCGACGATAAATCGCGCCAAATGATGTTCCGGTAGCCAATCCTTCATCGAAGGTGGGAACAGGTAATCCATGTCACGTTTGATCGGCTTGAAGCGGCTCATAAAATATCACTCAACTTATTGATTAACAAGCGTAATTATACAGGTTTGCGGTCGCAGTTGGTTGGTTTTTTGCGATTTATTTAATCGCGGAAGCCAGACAGGCTGCTAGCCTGAATGTTGCATAAATTTCCGCCCTCGAATTTTCATCGCCCCATTGGGGGTTTTTTCGATTTTCAGGCGACAAACCCCCAACCCCCACTGGCGGGGTGAAGCGTGAAGTAGTTATGGGGAAAGGGTGGGCGGACCGTCTCGTGGGCCAGACGTGACGGGTTACGGAGAGGCCAGCATGGAGCGCATCCTGCAGTTTGCCGGATAGAGCCGCCCACAGACCGTCGCCAGCAGTGCCTTGACCGGGCAGGCGCTGGGCAGATGCAGCAGCACACGGTCTTTGTACTGTTTGACGCGCGCGGCGATCTTGAACAGCGACAAGATGACCGTCTTGGGCTGCGCGTTGGCCAGCGCGGTGCCGTGCAGGCCCAGCTGGCGCAGTTGCTGGTGCAGGACATAAGCCCCCGCCGTCAGCAGCAGGCGGGCGAAGTTGGCGAGGTAAGTCGAGGCCGATGTCCGGTCGGCTTTCAGATCGCATTTCACTTGCTTGATCAAATTCTCTACCTGTCCGCGCGCACAGTAGTCTTGCTGGTAAAGCGTGCGGGGTGAGGGGCCGCGCAGCGTGGTCACCACGAAGCGTTCGTTGTCCTTGTCCGGCACGCCATCGCTGCCCGGCAGAACTTCGGCCTTGAGCACCACGCGGAACGCCTGCGGCCAGGACTTGGCTGCATACTCGAACTCGCCGAACAGGCGCACCGCCGCGACGGCAGGCCCCAAGCCCTTGGCGGCCAGTGACCGGCGCAGGGCAAGATGCCCGCGCGCGTTCCTCATCAAGCCCTCGGCCTTGCGCGACAAGACGGCGTTGCCGCCCAGGCCGAAGATGAAATCGGCGTTGCCGTCCGCCACGATCAGCTCCATCAACTCGGGGTTGGCGAAGTGGCCATCGCCGCGCAACAGGATATGGGTGTGCGGCCAATGCTGCCGCAACAAGCCCAGCACGCGCTTCATGATCATGGCGTTCTCGGCGCCAGTCGGGCGCTTGCCCGGGCGCAGCACCGCAGTCACCAAGGCGCCCGAGTTTGCCTCGAACACCAGCAAGGGCAGGTAGCAATAGTGGCCGTAATGGTGGTTGTAAAAGGACAGCGCTTGTTGGCCGTAGGTGGCGTCGTCGGTGTGGTCGAGATCGAGGGTGATGGAGGCCGGGGCGCACGCGTAGCCGGCGATGAACTGCTCGACCAGTGCGCGGGCCATCCGGTAAATATCGCTGCGGCGCAGCGATCCTTCCAGGCGGGAATGGGTCGCACCGCAGGCCAGCAGATTGCTGCTATCCAGCGGCGCCCGTCCGGCGGACAGCTTGAACAGCGGGTCGCGGCGCAAGGTGTTGGCGTCGTTGCCATCCTCGTAACCCGAGGCGATCTGGAAGACGCGCTGCGTCAACAGATCGCGCATCGGGTGCGTGATGTAGCTGGCGTGCCGGGAGTCCGCAATCGCTCCGGTCAGGCGATCAATCAGGCCAATACGGCGATCTACGGCGGCAAGCAGCAACGCGCCCAGGTCGGAGGAAATCTCCCCGCCCGCGAAGTCGGCGCGGATCGTGTAGCCGGCGGCGGGAGAAAATCGGAGTTGTTCTGGGGTAAAATCGGCAGCGGGGCGAATGGCAGCAGGCATTTTTTACGAATCGGCTTTTAGAGAACTACAATTATATCAAATAGTTGCTGTGTTATTTTCCCTGTTTATGCAAAATTCAGGCTAGATAGGCAACACGTTTACAGGCGCATTAGTCAAAGGGTTATAGTTTTAACGTTTGCTTTTGCTGTATCGCAGATACAACTGCTCGACTCGGGCGCGTGCCCAAGGTGTGCGGCGCAGGAATTTCAAGCTGGATTTGACGCTAGGATCGTGGGTAAAACAACGCACCGG
>JANONV010000158.1:0-1815 GCA_031421015.1 Gallionella sp.
GCCGTTTCCAGCTCGGCGCCCAGGGTGAATATCTGATCGGCATAGCCCAGTGCCAGCCGTCCGTCTTCTGTCAGCTCGAGCTGGCGGCCACTTTTACGAAACAGCTTGCGGTCGAGCCAGCCTTCCAGCAGCTTGATCTGGCCGGACAGGGTTTGCGGCGTGGTGTGCAGTTGCTCACCGGCGCGCATCACGCCACCGGCTTTGGCGGTCACCCAAAAGTAGTGCAAGTGCTTGAAATTCATGGTTAAGTTCCTGTACAAAGGTCTATATTATTCGTATTTTACGAAGTTAAATTGTCATAAATACGACTTTACACGAAGTTGTTTGAACTTTATAGTCGCCTCTGTCTCATACACCGAGTCCTTGACAGGAGTTATTGAAATGCGATTAAGCACCAAAGATCGATTTGCCCTTACCGCGATGATCGACGTCGCGTTGCGCGAGAATTTCGGCCCCGTCCCGCTGTCCGACATTGCACTGCGCCACCAGATTTCGATGTCTTACCTGGAGCAGATATTCAGCAAGTTGCGCCAGCACGGCTTGGTGCAAAGCACGCGCGGGCCGGGTGGCGGCTACGCGCTCGGTCGCCGGGCCGACGACACCACGGTCGCCGACATCATCCGGGCCGTTGAAGACAGCACCGATCACAGTGCGCTGAGTGCGCACCGTCAAAGCGATCCGCCGTCGCAGGACAAAACCAGCGACATGACGCAAGACCTGTGGGACGCCCTGAACTCGAAAATGATGGACTACATGCAGTCCATCACCTTGCGCAGCCTGGTACTGGCGCAACTTGCCAAAGGGTTTCGGGTAGAAGAGCGACAGTCGGCCAACCGGGGCGTCTTCAAGAAGCCCAAAACAGAAGCCCTGTGGACCAGCGCGCCGAATTCCGTGTTTGCGCTCGGAAAGTTGCTGGCCAGAGGATAAGCCTGCTGCCGTAACCCCCTCCTATTTTTTATCGCCGTGGTCTGGCCTGATGCCATGGTATAGAAGGCGGCTTCAAGCGTCCATTCTAAAACTCGGGTTACTCATAGATGAGGCTGGCAGTTCTATCGGATATTCACAGTAATTTAGAGGCGCTGCAAGCTTGTTTGGCGCACGCCAAGGCGCAAGGGGCAGAACAATTTGCTTTTCTGGGCGACCTGGTCGGCTATGGCGCTGACCCCTTGGCCTGTATCGAGATTATCGCCCGCTTGACCCAGCAAGATGCGGTCGTGATCAAAGGCAATCACGATGCCGCTGCGCTCTCCGGTTTGTGCGAGACGATGAACTTTACCGCGCGCGAAGCCATTTATTGGACACGCGAACAGTTGGGTCAAGCGGAGCGGCAATTTCTACACGATTTGCCCTTGTTTGTGCGGCAAGAAGACCTGTTTTTTGTTCATGCCTGTGCGGAATTTCCTGAAAAGTGGGCTTATATCACCGGCCCCAGGCAAGCCGGGCGCTGCATGCAAGCAGCGCAAGCGCGATTGACTTTTTCCGGCCATGTGCATCATCCCGCCTTGTATTTCAGATTGCAGCGGGGCGCGGGCAGTCCGCAGGTTTTTTACCCGACGCCGGGCATGGCGATCCCATTGCTTGCCAATCGCCAATGGCTGGCCATCGTCGGCTCGGTCGGCCAGCCGCGCGATGGCAATCCGGCGGCCAGCTATGCCCTTTTCAATCGCGAGCAAAATGATCTGACCTATTTCAGGGTGCCTTACGACCACATGAAAACCGCGCGCAAAATCCTGGCCGCCGGCTTGCCGCCGCGTTTGGCGCTGCGTTTAGAGAAGGGGCTTTGAGCATGGATATGGACAAACTACCGCAAGCGGG
>JANONV010000159.1:0-2660 GCA_031421015.1 Gallionella sp.
ATGAGTTTGCGGTATTCATATGGGGGGCTTCAAGTTAGAATACGCATTGTCTTCCGATTAGTCGTTAGTCGCCAGTTTTTCCGCGTGGGCACACCCGGAGGGTGCGAGAACCTCTTCGAGGCAAAAACGTGCCCGCCCTACCCAACTATACATAGCGACAGAAATCGTAGCGAGCGGTTTGGGGGTGGGGGAGGCCAGCGCGCAGCGACCGGAGCATACACATCCGTTTACCGCTACGCGGCACCGAATCGCGAGCACTGCCCGACCCCGCCCCCGAATCGCGCAGTAGATTTATGACGCTATGTATAATAACTGAACTCATGTTGAATTTTCTTCACGTCCGATTACTTTGGCGCAGTTTTAACTGGCTGACGCGACTCATCATCGTTGCGTCGGCGGTTGTAGCGGTGCCGATGGCGCTTGCCGTTATCGTGCTGCGCTATTGGATATTGCCCGATATCGGGCAATATCACGACAAAATCACCGCTTCATTGGCAGGCGCGATCGGCAGTCCGGTCACCATCGGCAAGATCGAGGGCGATTGGCATGGTTTGCAGCCGTACCTGAACTTGATCGATGTGCGCATTCTGGATGAACAACGGCAACCTGCCCTGGTGCTGCCACGCATTGACGGTAACGTATCGTGGATGTCGCTGTTCACTGCGGAGCTGCGGCTGGCGAACCTGGAAATCGATAGACCGGAGTTGCTGGTACGCCGTGATGCGCAGGGAAGATTTTTTATCGGCGGCGTGGCAGTATCCAAACAAGACGGCGATAACAAGTTTGCCGACTGGTTGTTGCGTCAGTCCCGCATGGTGGTACGCAACGCGCTCATTGTATGGGTGGACGAGCAACGCGATGCGCCCCCGCTGGTGTTGCAACAGGTCAATTTGCGTATTGAAAGCCGGTTAAACCGGCATCGTTTTGCGCTGCGCGCCTTGCCCCCCGAGGAGATGGCGACCCCGCTGGATGTGCGCGGCGATTTTCGCGGCGCAAGTTTTGATGACTTGAGTGAATGGCGCGGGCAAATTTACACCCAGCTTGATTACACCGATGTAACGGCCTGGCGGCCATGGCTGGACTTGCCCGGCGAATTCAGCCGCGGTCGCGGCGCGCTGCGCGGCTGGCTGGCTGTTGCAGGCGGCAAGGTGACCGGAGTCACTGCGGATGTGGCGTTATATGACGTGGCGACCAAGCTGGCCGAGGATGTGCCGGAAATGCTGGTGCTGAGCTTGCGCGGTCGCGCCGCATGGCAGGATGTGCCGAGCGGCTTCGAGGTTTCCACCAGGCGTTTGGCGATGCGCTTGCAAAACGGGGTCGAATTTCAACCCACCGATTTTTATTTCCGCACCGTTAATGGAAGCGACGAACAGCCTGCCGACAGCGAAATGCGCGCCAACTTGTTGCAATTGGAGAGCCTTTCCGGCCTGGCTAAATTTCTGCCGCTGGACGCCGGATTGCACGCGCGTCTGGATGCGTATGCGCCCAGGGGCAAGGTGTTCGATTTGAATGCGCAATGGCGAGGCACACCTGAAAAACCGGATAGCTACAAACTCAAGGGATATTTTGACAGCCTTGCTGTAAATCAGGTCGGCAAAATGCCCAGCTTTTCCGGTTTGACTGTGGATGTGGATGGCAACGAAGCGAGCGGCAGGCTGAGCATCAATGCTCGTCAACTCATCGTGGATGCGCCGGGCGTGCTGCGGGAACCGTTGTCTTTTTCCACCTTGACCGGTCAGGCCGGTTGGCGGCGCGTAGGCGGAGAGCTGGCTATCAATGTCGACAACGTCGCAGTCATCAACGATGATCTGGCAGGCCATTTTTATGGCAGTTACCAGACTCGGGCCGGCACGTTGGGCGAGCTGGATCTGACCGGCAGATTGACTCGCGTGGATATCAGGCGCGCTGCCCGTTACACCCCGCTGGTCGCGCTGCACAAGGAGGGCAATGATTGGTTGAACGGCGCACTGCTGGCGGGACACAGCGAAGACTTCAGCATCCGGATCAAAGGAAATTTGAGCGACTTTCCGCTGGATGACACTAAAGACATGTTGTTCAAGATCGGCGGACATGCGCGGGATGTGGTAATGGAATTCGACAAGCAGTGGCCGCGCATCGAAAACATCTCGGGTGAGTTTTTGTTACAAGGCAACAAGCTGGAAGTGAAGTCGCCGTCTGCGATCATGGCCGGATCACGTTTGCAGAATGTGACCGTTACGATACCGAATGTGCAGAGCAAGGATTTAGTGCTGGAAATAAAGGGTGAGGCGGTGGCCGCGAGCAATGTGTTTTTGCAATTCATCCAGCACAGTCCGGTGCGCGGTTACATAGACGGTTTTACCGATGGGATGAGCGCCAGCGGCAACGCGCGTCTGGACTTGTCTTTGCGGGTTCCATTGCCGGCACCCGGCGTAACTGGCGTAAGCGTGTCGGGAGCAGGCGAAGCTGCGGCAAAGGCTGACGCCAGCGCAGCCGATGTTGAGCAAAGTGGCCGCAACCGCGAGCGACTACAGGTGTTGGGCAGCGTTCGTGTGCAGGACAACGATATCAATCTGGGCAAAGGTGTGCCGCTGTTGCGCAACACGCGCGGTTTGCTGTCGTTCACCGAATCGGGTATGAAAGCCAGCGGCGTCATGGCAGAAATGCTGGGCGGACCGGTC
>JANONV010000160.1:0-1785 GCA_031421015.1 Gallionella sp.
TCGCCAACACGGCGCGATATTGATTGGCATGACGCTCTTCCACTTTAGCCAATGCGGCAAAGCGTTTCGCCGCCTTTTGCAACATCGCCTGAAAACGCTCGGCGTGTTCCTTGGATTCAGCGATCTGCTCGTTCATTTCCGCCACAGCGGCAGCATTACCTTCTTGCTGTGCCGTTTTGAGGAAGCCCGGGTACATTTCGGTGTACTCGTAGGTCTCGCCGTCTATCGCCATTTGCAAGCAACTCGCCGTATTCATGGTTTCTTTTGGGTAAAGCAAATCGAGATGACCGAACGCATGTTGAACTTCCTGATTCGCAGTTTCTTCAAACACACTTGCAGTTTCCTCATCGCCCGCAGCGCGAGCGATCTTCGCGAAGTAGCGATACTTGATGTGCGCCATGGATTCACCGGCAAAAGCCGATTCAAGATTGGCGACGGTTTTTATTTCTGGTCGTTGCATAATATTCTCCTTAAGTTGGTTAAGTGGACTGTTTGTCCACGGACGCAATTTAAGTTTTATGCACTGATAAGTCTAATTGATTGTTTAAGTAATTGTGATTTGTTATTCAAATCACAAGATGATCCGGATTTGTCGCTTAAAGGCGGGCTTGGCGATTCGCTTGATTCCATTTTTCGATCAATAGTGGAAAACCGTAGGTTCGGGTAGAACCCGACCTGCTGCGCTGTGTCAGCTTAAAACCAACCCGTCCCGGCCTCCCCTTATCAGGGGAGGAGCTAAGCTTCCCCCTGACAAGGGGGGCTGAGGGGGGTTGGTTTTAAGGTGTTACAACAGGCCGACTCAGGCTTGCAGATCGCGCAGCAACGATGCGCGTGTCGCAGACGAGACCGGATCGAGGGTAGCCTGATACGCCGGGTGATCGACGCCCATGCTTAGTCCTGCGCCCTGCTTCAGGGCGCGCGACATCTCTTTGGTCAGCTCTAAGCGCAGGAAATGGACCGCCGAGGTCTTCTGTTCGGTGGAGCGATCCAGGTCTTCGTCGGCGATGGCGTGGACGCGCGCGAAACCGGCCACTTGCACCCACACGCGGTGTTCGATGTCGATCATCCGGGCAAGCATCAGGCGGCGCTCGTCGATGTCCACGTATTCGATCAACATGGTCGCCTTCCAGTTGCTGCCATCCGGAATGAGCGGGTTGTAGGCGTCGAGTTCGTCCTGGATGCCGGCCTCTTCAAAGATTTTTTCCGCGCGCAGCATTTCCTGCACCTGATAGCGGATCGTCATCTCGTCTTCAAAAAGCAGCGTGACGTGGTCGCCCAGCGCTACGTTGCGATTTTTTTTGTGGGCGATGACTTCGGCGCGAAAAGTATTGCGCTGCTTGGCGTAGGCTTCCAACGTGATGAGGCCGTTGCGGGTTAATTTTGCCATTTTTGTTCCTTGGTTATAGTCCGTAAGCGATACGGATCAGAGTGAGAGGGTGCTGTTTCTGCGCCACCCGATTTTCGATGTTGTGAGCCTCGCCGCTGTTAGCTCCGGCTATGCCCTGCATAATGTGCCGTCCGGCGATGGCGCAGTCCGAGCTGACATAGTCAGGCTCGCTGGCGGCCATTTGCTTGAACACCGGTTTGCCGATTTTCATCGAGTCTTCGAAGAATTCACTTTTCACACCCCAGGTGCCGTCGTGGCCGGAGCAGCGTTCCACCGTGGTGATCTCGGTGTTCGGCACCAGTTGCAGCGTTTCGCGGGTCTTCAGGCCGAGGTTCTGCACACGCAGGTGGCACGGCACATGGTAGGAGACTTTGCCCAACTCGTTTTTAAAATCGGTC
>JANONV010000161.1:0-15836 GCA_031421015.1 Gallionella sp.
TGATTTTTTCGATCGGGATATTGGTGGATGACGCGATCGTAGTTGTAGAGAATATTCACCGCCGCCGCGCCCTCGCGCCGCATCAGCCATTGTCGGAAATTATTCCCGAAGCGGTGGACGAAGTGGGCAGCCCGACCATACTCGCGACTTTCACGGTGATCGCCGCGCTGTTGCCGATGGCCTTTGTCAGCGGCTTGATGGGGCCGTACATGAGCCCGATCCCGATCAACGCCAGCATGGGCATGTTGATCTCTCTGGCGGTGGCATTCGTCATCACGCCGTGGCTGGTGCTGCGTTTTTCCGGTGCGCATCACGAGGTGGTGCACGGGCACAACAAGAATGCAACTCCTGATGATGAAACTCGCCATGCCCGTTTCCCCCTCCCCAACCCTCCCCCGGTGATGCCCACTCCTCAATCCACTCCCGCAAGCGGGCGAGGAAGCGAACGAGAAAGTCAATTGTTAATTCCAGCGGTAGAGGGAGCGAACGAGTCGCTGCGCGAATTTTACGTCAACGATGAACGCGACACCAAAATCCATCGCTTCTTCAAAAAATATTTAACCCCGTTCCTGAATGGCGTGCATGGCAAGCCGGCGCGGCGCAAGTTGTGGCTGGCCATATTCGGCGGCCTGCTGCTGGCCGTATCGCTGGGCGCGGTGAAGCTGGTGGTTCTGAAAATGTTGCCGTTCGACAACAAGTCGGAATTTCAAATCGTAGTGGACATGCCGGTCGGCACGCCATTGGAACAGACCGGCGCGGTGTTGCGCGAAATCGGCGGCTATCTGGCGACCGTGCCGGAAGTCACCGATTATCAGGCTTATGCGGGCACGGCCTCGCCGATCAATTTCAATGGCCTGGTGCGCCAATATTATTTGCGCAGTGCTGCCGAGCAAGGTGATATTCAAGTAAATCTGCGTGACAAGCATCATCGCAGCCGCAGCAGCCACGAGATCGCCTCCGCTGCATTGGAACCAATGCAGAAAATCGCCAAGACCTGGGGCGCGAACGTGAAGATCGTCGAAGTGCCGCCCGGCCCTCCGGTAATGTCTCCCATCGTCGCCGAGATTTACGGGCCGGATTATGAGGGGGCACGTAAAGTGGCCGGCAAGGTGCGCGAACAATTCGGCAAAACTGCGGATATCGTCGGCATCGACGATAGCGTCACGGAGGCTGCGCCCAAATTGCTGTTGCAGGTGTTGCAGAGCAAGGCCGCGCTGCTCGGCGTCGCACCGCGCGACATCGTGGATGTAATCGGCGTGGCATTGTCGGGACAAGATGTCGCATCCATGCACAGTTCATCTGCCAAGTATCCACCACCCTTGCGCATCGGCCTTCCCGCCGAACGGCTTAGCCGCATCGACGAGGTGCTCAAACTGAAAGTTCGCGCGCTTGACGGGACGTTGGTATCGCTTGCCGAGGTGGTGCAAGTGATTGCGGTGCAGCGCGATTACCCGATCTATCACAAGGATCTGCTGCCGGTGGTGTATGTGTTCGGCGACATGGCGGGCAAGCTGGACAGCCCGCTGTACGGCATGTTCTCTATCAACTCCAAAGTGTCCGGCATGGAGCTGGAGCAAGGCGGGAAACTGGAGAGCTATTATTTCAATCAACCCGGCGATCCATACGCCGGCTACGCGCTGAAGTGGGACGGCGAGTGGCAGGTGACCTTCGAGACCTTCCGTGACATGGGCATCGCTTACGGCGTGGGCCTGCTCCTGATCTACTTGCTGGTGGTGGCGCAGTTCAAGTCTTACCTGGTTCCGCTGATCATCATGGCGCCGATCCCGCTCACCCTCATCGGTGTCATGCCCGGTCACGCGCTGCTAGGCAGCCAGTACACCGCGACCTCGATGATCGGCATGATCGCGCTGGCGGGCATCATCGTGCGCAATTCCATACTGCTGGTGGACTTTGTCAATCTCAAGCTGGCTGAAGGCGAGGATTTACAACACGCGGTGATTGCCGCCGCCGGCGCGCGTGCCAAGCCGATCATTCTGACCGGGCTGGCGGCCATGCTGGGTGCGCTGTTTATTCTGGACGACCCGATTTTCAATGGCCTGGCGATCTCCTTGATTTTCGGTATTCTCGTCTCCACCTTGCTCACGCTGGTGGTGATCCCGGTGTTGTATTACGCCACCCTGTACAAGAAATTCCAGTAAAATCCATCGCAAGCAAACTATAGGAGTACTAGCTCATGAACGCAGATCGCATCATTCGTATTGTTGCCGGTGGTTTCATTCTGTTGTCCCTGTCGCTGGGGATGGCGGGCAGCCCGCTGTTTCATAGCCAGAACTGGTTGTGGCTCACCGCTTTCGTCGGCTTGAATCTGTTTCAGAGCGGCTTCACTACGATCTGCCCGCTGAACAACATACTCGCGAAATTCGGCGTCAAGAGCGGCACTTGCTAAACAGCGCGCTGCAATCGTTGCGGCTGGCGCATGTCAGCCTGGCCCTGGTCGGGCTGATGTGGGTTTTGCCATTTTTGCATTATGTCCATAAATACCCGTTGACCACTTTCTATCAGGAATGGTGGAGCGCGCTGCTTGGAGCGCTGGCGCTCAGCTTGCTGGCCGGCCGCGACTTCTGGCAGAAACCGGAAGTCCCGCGCATCGCACAACTGCCCGCCGCGTTGATCGCCGTGATACTGCTGCAATGGGGACTGGGCAAGGTGGCCTATTTCGATCAGGCGTTATTGTTTGTGCTGTATTTGCTGTTCGCGGCGTTGCTGATGCTGCTGGGCGCCAGATTGCGCGACTGTTTCGGCATGGCAAAATTGGCGCAGGTGCTGGCGATCTTCCTGTTGATCGGGGCGGAACTCAACGCGTTGGTCGGCGTGCTGCAACATTATCGCTGGCACACGGTTCTGGATTCGGTAATCATTCTCAAAGTTTCTTCCAGTGTGTACGGCAACCTCGCGCAACCCAACCATTTCGCCAATTACATCGCGCTGGGTTTAATCTCGCTCGGCTTGCTGCACCAGCAACAGCGGCTTAAAGCGGGCTACGTGGCATTGCTGGCCGCGCCGCTGCTATTCGTTCTGACCCTGAGCGGCTCGCGCAGCTCGTGGCTGTATTTGCTGCTGATGGCTGCCCTGGCATGGTGGTGGGCGCGGCGCGATACCGGACAGCGACCGCTGTTGCGCTACAGCCTGCTGCTGATCGCCGGGTTCGGCCTCATGCATCTGGTCGTGCAACTGCCGTTCCTGGCCGGCGCGGACAGCAGCGTCAATACCGTGCAGCGCTTGTTCGGCGACGGCGCATCGGGTGGGATTCGTTTGTATCTGTGGCGCGAATCATGGCTGATGTTCACGCAATCACCCTGGCTGGGCGTGGGTTTCGGACAATTCGCCTGGCATCATTTCCAGTTGCTCCCGGTGTTGCAGCAAGGCAATATCGTGGGCTTGTACAACAATGCGCATAACCTGATTTTTCAGTTGGCCGCCGAAACGGGTGTGGCCGGATTGCTGGTATTGTTCGCCTCGCTGGCTGTCTGGTTAAACGGCATGCGGCGCGCAACACTCGATGCGGCGCACTGGTGGGGATATGCCGCATTGGGTGTGCTGGCCATCCATAGCCTGCTCGAATACCCGCTGTGGTACACCTATTTCGTGGCGGTCGCGGCGATTCTGCTGGGCGCGCTGGATGAAACACGTTACCGTCTGGAATTGCGCAATGTCGGGCGCATGTCCGTGGCGGCCATCTTGTTGTTGGGCATGTTGGCGCTGACGCAATTGTTCAGTGGCTATCGTCAGTTGGAGCGGGTATTGGCGGCTGGTCCCGCATCGAGTGTGGATCGGGATGCGGCGGTACGCTTTCGCGACGGCCTGGTTGCCGTGCATGGCGGGGCGCTGCTGTCGCCTTATGCCGAGTTGTCCTTGAGCTCGTTGATCGAGGTGAGCGAAGATCACGTCAAGGAAAAACTGGCGTTGAATACACGCGTGATGCACTTTGTGCCGATAGGCGCGGTGGTGTATCGTCAGGCATTGCTGCTGGCGCAGGCCGGTCAACTGGAGCAAGCCGAAACCATGCTGGAACAGGCCATCTGGTCGTATCCGGGGGGCTTTGGCCACGCGCATAAACAGATGATCGGGCTGGCGGAGAAAGACCCCGCGAATTTTTCCGCTCTGCTAGAATTCGGCCTCCAAAAAGCCCAGGAGTACCATCGTGCAGTTTATAGGAAATAACATTGTTCCGATCTTCATCGCCTTGTTCAGCGGCGTCTTGCTGTTGTGGTCGCTGTTCGGCAATCGCTTGCGCGGCGTCAACGAGGTGGATACGGCGGCCGCGTTGCAGCTCATCAACCACAAAAACGCCCTGGTGCTGGACGTGCGCGAGCAAAGCGAATATGACGCCGGACATGTGTTGAATTCCAGGCTGATCCCGTTGGGCAAGCTCAAACAGCGCACGGGCGAACTGGAAAAGCACAAGGATAAACCCATCGTGGTGGTGTGCCGCAGCGGCAGCCGCTCCGCTACGGCTTGCGTACTATTGGGCAAGCAAGGTTTTAGCCAGACATACAACCTGGCGGGCGGAGTGCTGGCCTGGCAAAAAGCCAAATTGCCGCTGGAGACATGAGGGAGCCTCTAAAAATTCAGAGTTCGCCCAAATGCAAGGCGCGGGAAAAATTTTAGTTCCGGCCAACCTGAAGGTTACCCTGCTGTGAAACTTCGTTTTGCCGCGCCGCATATGTGTTATATGTAAGCAAGAAATTTTTTCCGCAACGCAGCAGTTGGGATACAACGAAGTTGCAGTGCGGGCTAACCTTCAGGTTATGCCGGAACTAAAATCTGGATTTTTAGAGGTTCCCGATGAGCGTGGCGAAAGTATTGATGTACAGCACCGCAGTGTGTCCCTATTGCATCCGCGCCGAGCAATTGCTGCGCAGCAAAGGTGTCACGGAAATTGAAAAAATACGCGTCGATCTGCAACCGGAATTGCGCGCCGCGATGATGGAAAAAACCGGACGGCGCAGCGTGCCGCAAATATATATCAACGGCGAATATGTCGGCGGCTTCGACGATCTTGCGTCGCTCAATCATGCCGGCGAGCTGGACGGGCTGTTGGCAAAAGTCGGCGTTTAGCAAAAAAATCAGGGAAAGCAACATGGCTGGACTAACTCAAGAAAACAATCAACCCATATTCAACATGGAAAAAATCTATGTGAAAGATATCTCGCTGGAGATTCCGCATGCGCCGCAGATTTTTCTGGAGCGCGACAATCCGCAAATCGATGTGCAGTTGCACAATCAGGCCGGTTCGTTTGAACAAGACCTGTTCGAGGTGGTGGTGACGGCTACCGTCACTGCCAGGATCGGCGAAAAGGTGATGTTCCTGATCGAGGTCAAGCAGGCGGGCGTGTTCCGGGTGCACAATGTGCCGACCAGAGAATTGGAGCAGATTATGGCGGTGATGTGTCCGAACATCCTGTTCCCGTATTTGCGCGAGGTTGTTTCCGATGTGTCGACGCGCGCCGGTTTTGCGTCGGTGCTGCTGAACCCGATCAACTTCGATGCGCTATACCAGCAGCAGAAACTCCAGACGCAGGGCGTCGCAACAGAGACCACACACTGATGAAATCCATCGAGATGCTGCGCTTGCTAGCACTAGTGCGCTGTAACATCTTAAAACCAACCCCTCCCGGCCTCCCCAACCCCCCACCCCCCTTGTCAGGGGGAGAAACAGGGGAGGAGCTAAGCTTCCCCCCTGACAAAGGGGGACTGAGGGGGGGTGGTTTACGAAGATTCATGCGTTACATGGCAATGACTGTTTTGTTGTGTGGCGCGAGTGCAGCCCAAGCGGTGGATTATGTGTCAGTCAGCGAGGGCAGCGCGATACTTTATGACGCGCCTTCGACCCAGGCGAAAAAGTTGTTCGTGGTGAATCGTTATATGCCCTTCGAGCAGATCGTCACGCTGGACAACTGGGTCAAAGTGCGCGACCGCTCCGGCGGGTTATATTGGGTGGAAAAGCGCGTATTGAGCGGCAAACGTTATGTGTACGCGCTGTTGCCGTTGCTGGATGTGCGCACTGCGCCCGATTTCAGCGCGGCGCGGGCGTTTCAGGTGCGCCAGCAAATAGCGTTGGAGCATCTTGAGTCGACCGGCACCGGCTGGATCAAAGTGCGGCATCTGGATGGCAGTGTCGGCTATGTGCGCAGCACCGAGGTATGGGGAGGCTAGCAGTATGTTGAAAACTACTGCGCTCGACATAACTGCGTTGCTCAAGGACTCAAAATCCTCATGTACAAATCGTACATTCCGGTTTCTCGTCCTTTCGCGCCTTGTTCTGCCATCGCTCGCTACGTTTTCAACACACTGCTAGTTTAGGGATCAGGGGGCAGGGTGTTATGAATATTACCATCATCGGCGCGGGAGCATGGGGAACCGCGCTTGCTATCAGTCTGGCGGACAACCATCGCGTTACGTTGTGGGCGCGCGATGCCGCGCAAATCGAAGCGATGCGTGCCACGCGCCGCAACCAGCGTTATCTCCCCGACATTCCGCTGCCAGCCGGACTCGAATTGAGCGCGGATTTCTCTGCCGCATTGATGTCTGCCGATCTGGCGATCATCGCCGTGCCGATTGCGGCATTGCGCTCAACGTTGCAACAGCTCGGACAATCCCCGCGCCGACCCGGCGTGGTGTGGGTATGCAAGGGTTTCGAGGCGGAGACCTCGCAATTGCCGCATCAAGTCGCAGCCGAAGTGCTGCCGGAGGGATTTCAATACGGGGTATTGTCGGGACCCAGCTTCGCACAGGAAGTCGCGCGCGGCATGCCCACCGCGTTGACATTCGCTTCCAATGACGCGGAATTCGCGCGCGGCACGGCACACGCTTTGCATCACGCGCGTTTGCGCATCTATGCCAGCGGCGATGTGGTCGGCGTAGAAGTCGGCGGCGCGGTGAAGAACGTGATGGCGATCGCTTCCGGTATTTGCGATGGCATGGGGCTGGGACTTAACGCGCGCGCCGCCTTGCTGACCCGAGGTCTGGCCGAGATAACCCGGCTTGGCCTGAAGCTGGGCGGACGTCCGGAAACCTTGTATGGCTTGTCCGGCGTCGGCGATTTGATTCTTACCTGCACCGGCGATCTGTCGCGCAACCGCCAGGTTGGTTTGTTGATGGCGCAACAGCATGACCTGTCGGAGATTCTGCACCGGCTCGGGCACGTTGCCGAGGGCGTTTACACAGTGCGCGAAGTTCACCAACTCGCGCAACGGCTGGGCGTTGCGATGCCGATCTGCGAAGCCGTGTACCGTATTCTTTACCAGCATATCCCCGCTACGGAGATGATCGCCGAACTGCTGAATCGCACGCCGAATCAGGAGTTCGACAGTGCTTGATTAGTTCCTGCGCTGAAATACCAAGTCCCATACCCCGTGGCCTAGCCGTATTCCGCGCTGCTCGAACTTGGTGAGCGGGCGATAGCCGGGGCGCGGCGCGTAATCCGCCGCCGTGTTTTCCAGTAACGGTTCCGCGCTTAATACCGCCAGCGCCTGTTCGGCGTAATCCTGCCAGTCCGTCGCAACGTGAATGTAGCCGCCGCTTCGGCTGAGCTCAGGACAGGCTGGTTTGAGCTTTAGCGCCAGTTGCGCGATGAACGGCGCCTGGATCAGGCGGCGTTTGTTGTGGCGGGCTTTGTGCCAGGGATCGGGGAAGAAAATATGCACGCCGTCCAGCGTTGCGTCAACTATCATGTCGCGCAGCACTTCCACCGCGTCGTGCCGGATGATGCGAATGTTGGAGATACTTTCGGAATCGATCAGTTTGAGCAGATTGCCCACCCCGGGCGTGTGTACCTCCAAAACCAAATAGTCATTTTCGGGATGGGCGAGCGCGATGGTCGCGGTGCTGTCGCCCATGCCAAAGCCGATCTCCAGAATCCTGGGCGCGTTGCGTCCGAAGGCTTGCGCAAAATCCAGCAGCTGCGAGGAATATTGAATGCCGAAGCGCGGCAGCAGTGTGTCGCACGCGCGCTGCTGAGCGGGTGAGACGCGCCCTTGTCTTAGAACAAAACTGCGGATGTGGCGTTTGCTGAGATCGGTGGTGTCGGTCATGGTGTTTAAAGATGGTATTCAAAGTTTGTAGGGTGCGCTTGCGCACCCTACATGCTACGCTCAGCACGAACGATATACTTAGCTGCGAGCCGAACTAATAATCCCCGCCGTCGGCGAACTCGGGCTGGCGCTGTAAAGTTTCTTCGGCATGCGCCCGGCCAGGAATGCTTCGCGCCCGGCTTCCACCGCTTTTTTCATCGCGCCGGCCATCAGCACCGGTTGCTGCGCAGCGGCGATTGCGGTGTTCATCAGCACGCCGTCGCAGCCCAGCTCCATCGCAATCGCGGCATCCGAGGCCGTGCCGACCCCCGCATCCACGATCACCGGAACCTGTACCCGCTCCATGATGAGTTGCAAATTCCACGGGTTGAGGATGCCCATGCCGGAGCCGATCAGCGAGGCCAGCGGCATGATCGCGACGCAACCGATGTCCTCCAGTTGGCGGGCGATGATCGGGTCGTCCGAGGTGTACACCATCACCTGAAAGCCTTCGGCCACCAGCGTTTTGGCGGCAGCGATGGTTTCGATCACGTTGGGATACAGCGATTGCGGATCGCCTAGCACCTCCAGCTTGACCAGGCTATGCCCGTCCAATAATTCGCGCGCCAGTCGCAAGGTACGCACCGCATCTTCGGCGCTGTAACAGCCGGCGGTGTTGGGCAGCAGCGTGTATTTCGACGGCGGCAGGATTTCCAGCAGGCTGGGCTCGTTGGGGTTCTGGCCGATGTTGCTGCGCCGGATCGCGATGGTGATGATCTCCGCGCCGCTGGCTTCCACCGCCGCTTTGGTCTCGGTGAAATCCTTGTATTTTCCGGTGCCAACCAATAGGTGCGAGTGATAGCTTTTGCCGGCGATGATGAGTGTGTCGTTCATTGCTTTACCCT
Organism: Gallionella sp.; assembly: GCA_031421015.1. Taxonomy (GTDB): domain Bacteria; phylum Pseudomonadota; class Gammaproteobacteria; order Burkholderiales; family Gallionellaceae; genus Gallionella. Next base: position 8,939 of record JANONV010000161.1, read on the forward strand.
TAATCTATTCCAATAATTCCCTCCCCTTCGACCCTCCCCATCCTAACCTTCCCCCTGAAGGGGAAGGGACGATTGCCCCTCCCTTTCAAGGGGAGGGTTGGGGAGGGGATGGGTTTTCACGGGAGGGTTAGGGTGGGGATGGGTTAGCCACCACCCACCGCCACCACCACTTCCAGCTTGTCGCCGTCCGCCAGTCGTTGCGCGGCAAACGAACTGCGCGGCACGATCTCGCCGTTGCGCTCCAAAGCGATGCGTTTGCCGGTCAAGCCCATTTCTTCGATGAGTGCGGCAACGCTGGTCGAGTCGGGAAGCTGGCGGGTTGCGCCGTTGATGCTGACGGTAATCACTTTCAAAAAATCACTCGGTTACGGTAAGATGCGATGCTATCACGCGGGTGTAGTTCAATGGTAGAACGGCAGCTTCCCAAGCTGCATACGACGGTTCGATCCCGTTCACCCGCTCCAGAGCACCTCCCGATTATTTCAGCGCAACATCCGGCACACTGGCATGTTGATCGCGCATCACGATGCGCGAGACGAACAGGATCGCCAGCACATTCCCGGCTATCGCAACATATCCCACCAATCCATAGCCAACGATCTGCCCTGCGCCATTTTGCGTGATGATGAATCCGGCCAGCGTCGTGGCTAACCCCATCGCGAATGCCTGCACGGTGGCATTGAGCGACATGAACGTGCCGCGCAATTTGGGTTGTGCCGCCGACGTGATGATGGCCATCGCCGGGATCATGCGTCCCGAGACCAGGACGAAGAAGGCAGTGGTGCAAATCAGCCAAACCCACAGCGGTGCCGCGCCGATGTGGGTCACCACGAACAACGGCAGCAAGGCGGCGAAGGCCACCCAGCGATAGATTTTGACCTTGCCGCGCAGGTCGGCCATGTGGCCGATCAGCCGTGCGGTGACCAGCGTTGCTGCTCCGCCGGTGAGATAAATGAACGGGATATCATGCAAGGAAATGCCGACGTTGCCCACCGCGTAAATGGTGATGTAGGGAATCACCGTGAAGCCGGAAAAAATGAGCAGCGCGGAGAACAGCAAAGCGCGCAGGTGGTTGGGGTCGCTCAGCACTTCGAACATCGCCGAGAATGGATGCGCGCGTTTAGCCTGTCCTGAGCTTGTCGAAGGGCTGATGTGATAGCGCAATTCAGGCAGGATGCGCGCGCCGATAATGATGAACAGCACGGTCAACGCCGCGATCAGGATAAACGGCGCGCGCCATTGGAAATGATTGGCCAGCCACAGCGATAGCGGCACACCGGCAACGGTGGAAAGTGAAAATGCCGTCGCCACGATGCCACCCGCTTTGGCGCGCCGCGCAAAGGGAATCACATCGCCGATCATGGTTTGCACCATCGCGCCCATCACGCCGCCGAACGCGCCCGCCAGGCCGCGCGCGATGAGCAGCGTGGCATAGCCGGGAGCCAGTCCGCACGCCAGCGTGGCCAGACCGAACAGTGCGAACATGGTCAGCAATAGGCGCTTGCGCTCGAAACGATCAATGAACGTTGCGGCCAGCAGGCCGGACAGCGCGGCGCTGAAACTGTAGGACGCGACCAGCAGTCCGAATTCATGCGTGCCGATGCCGAATGCTTTTATCAGGATGGGACCCAGCGGCATCATGATCATGAAATCGAGGATGTGGCTGAACTGGACGCCGGCGAGGGTCAGCAGCAGATAGCGTTCGCGTTGCGGGGTAAGGGATGTGGAAGTCTGCATCGGCATAAGTGTATCAGATGGAGCGCGGGCATCTTGCCCGCATACAAGCGTGGCAATCTAATTGCGGGCAAGATGCCCGCGCTCCCATCGTGTTAAAATTACTCCCCAAATTTCTGGCGTTTCATCATGCCGCAACCTTCCTTCGTCCACCTCCGTCTGCACAGCGAATATTCCATTTCGGATGGCATGGTGCGTGTGGACGAAGCGGTTGCCGCGGCGCAACGCGATGCGATGCCGGCGCTGGCGCTGACCGATCTGAATAATTTTTTTGGGCTGATCAAATTCTATAAAGCGGCACGCGGCGCGGGTCTCAAGCCCATCGCCGGTTGCGATGTGTTCATCAGCAACGATGCCGATCGCGACCGTCCGTATCGCCTGTTGTTGTTGTGCCAGTCCAATGCGGGCTATCTGCTGCTGTGCCGCTTGCTTTCGCGCGCCTATCTTGAGAATCAGCATCGCGGCCGTGCCGAGTTGCGCCGCGAGTGGTTCCATCAACAAACTACCGGGCTGATCGCCTTGTCCGGCGCGCATCTCGGCGATGTCGGCAGCGCGTTGTTGTCCGGTAATGCCGCTCAGGCCAGGCAATTCGCTCAGGAATGGGCAGGGCTGTTCGACAACCGCTATTACCTCGAAGTGCAGCGCGCCGGATTCGCCGACGAGGAGCATTACCTGCACTTGGCCTTGCAACTCGCGTCCGAACTGAGCTTGCCGGTAGTTGCCACCCATCCGGTGCAATTCCTCGTAGCCTCCGATTTCAAGGCGCACGAGGCACGCGTGTGCATCGCCGAAGGCTACGTGCTCAACGACAAGCGCCGCGTCAAGGCATTCACGCCGCAGCAATATTTCAAGACCCAGGCCGAGATGGCGGAGTTGTTCGCCGATCTGCCCGAGGCATTGGCGAATAGCGTGGAGATCGCGCGCCGCTGCAATCTTTCCCTCACCCTGGGCAAACCGCATCTGCCGGATTTCCCCACGCCGAACGGGCAAGGGCTGGATGATTATTTGCGCGCGCAAGCCGAGGCCGGTTTACGGCAGCGCATGGCGATGCTTTATCCCGATGAAGCCGAGCGCGCCGCCAGGCTGCCGCAGTATCAGGAGCGGCTGGCCTTCGAGACCGAGACCATCATCGCTATGGGTTTTCCCGGCTATTTTCTGATCGTGGCGGATTTTATTCTATGGGCTAAAAATAACGGCGTGCCGGTCGGCCCGGGACGCGGCTCCGGCGCGGGTTCGCTGGTGGCGTACAGCCTCGGCATCACCGATCTGGATCCGTTGCGTTACGCGTTGCTGTTCGAGCGTTTCCTGAATCCGGAGCGCGTGTCCATGCCGGACTTCGACGTGGATTTCTGCCAGGACGGGCGCGAGCGCGTCATCGAATATGTGAAGCAGAAATACGGCGCGGCCAGCGTGGCGCAGATCGCCACCTTCGGCACCATGGCTTCCAAGGCGGTGATCCGCGATGTCGGGCGGGTGATGGATTTTCCCTACGGATTGTGCGACCGCTTGTCCAAAGCGATCCCGCTGGAAGGGGTGAAGCCGGTGTCGCTGAAAAAAGCGCGCGAGATGGAGCCGGAAATCAACAGTATCGCGGAGAGCGAGGAAGGCGTGCCAGAGTTGCTGGAGCTCGCCGAGCGTCTCGAAGACCTGACGCGCAACGTCGGGATGCACGCGGGCGGCGTGCTGATCGCGCCCGGCCAGCTCACCGATTTTTGCCCGCTGTATTGCGCCGACAGCAGCGCCAGCGTGATCAGCCAGTTCGACAAGGATGATGTCGAGGCGATCGGCCTGGTGAAATTCGACTTTCTGGGCTTGCGCACGCTGACCATCCTGGATTGGGCGATGCGGCACGTGAAGAGGCTTCAGAAACCAGGACTGAGGACTGAGGTTCGAGGACTGAGTGAAGCCCACAGTCCTGAGTCCTCAGCACTCAGTCCTGTTTTTACTCAGTCCTTTACCTTAGAAACCATGCCGCTGGATGACCGCGCGACTTACGAGTTGTTGAAGACCGGCAACACCACCGCCATATTCCAATTGGAATCGCGCGGTATGAAAGATTTGATCAAGCGGCTGCAACCCGACACCTTTGAAGACATCGTGGCGCTGGTCGCGCTGTATCGTCCCGGCCCGCTGGAATCGGGCATGGTGGAAGACTTCATCAACCGCAAGCACGGAAAAGCGACGGCGATTTATTTTCATCCCGAACTGGAAGTCTCGCTCAAGCCGACTTACGGTGTGATCGTGTATCAGGAGCAGGTGATGCAAATCGCGCAGATCATCGGCGGCTACACGCTGGGCGGCGCGGATATGTTGCGCCGCGCGATGGGCAAGAAAAATGCCGAAGAGATGGCCGAGCAGCGCGACATTTTCGTCAACGGCGCAGTGGCGCGCAACATCGAAAAAAGGCTGGCCACGCAGTTGTTCGACCTGATGGAAAAGTTCGCCGGCTACGGTTTCAATAAATCGCACTCGGCGGCTTACGCGTTGGTCGCCTATCAGACCGCCTATCTCAAAACCCATCATCCGGCGGCGTTCATGGCGGCGACACTGTCGGGCGACCTGGACAACACCGACAAGGTGCGCACGTTCTATCTCGACACGCTACAGCAGAATATCAGCGTGTTGCTGCCGGATGTGAACAGCTCCGGCTATGCATTTTCCCCGGTGGACGAACAGACCATCGCGTATGGCCTGGGAGCGATCAAGGGTACCGGTGCAGCGGCGATCGAGAACATCGTCAAGGCGCGCGAGGCCGGTGCGTTTAAAGACCTGTTCGATTTTTGCCGGCGCGTGGACAAGCGCATCGTCAATCGGCGCACCGTGGAAGCATTGATACGCGCGGGTGCGTTCGACAGTCTCAATCCTTCGGCAGGCTCAGGACAGGCTAATCGCGCCAGCCTGATGGCCAGCGTGGATGCCGCGTTGGCGAGCGCCGATCAGCAGGCGCGCGCGGCCAACCAGAACAGCTTGTTCGGCCACGACGAAGCGGATGTCGCGCTGATCGTGAAGCATGCCGATGTGCCGCGCTGGCGATTGCGCGAGCAGCTTGCGCATGAGAAATCCAGCCTGGGTTTCTATCTGGGCGGGCATCCCTACCAGGAATACGCTGATGAATTAGCCAACTTCATCAAGGTGAAATTAAGCGACCTTACGCCGCAATTCGTCGGGCAATCCAAAAGCGCAGGTAACGGATCGGGGCAGCCTTCGCGGCGCGGCGTGCCAGTCGTGCTGGCGGGCATTGTCGCTGGGCTGCGCATCCAGCAAACGCGACGCGGGCGCATGGCGATCATCACGCTGGATGACGGTAGCGCACAGGTCGAACTGACCATATTCAACGAAGTATTCGAGGCCAACCGTCCGTGGATACGCGAGGATGAATTGCTGGTGGTGCGCGGCAAAGCCAGCATGGACGAGTATTCTGGCAACGTTCGGGTGAGCGGCGAAGAGTTGTTCGACTTCGCGTCGGCGCGTTCACATTTCGCGCAACAACTGGCCTTGCGCTGCAACGGCAACGCCAGCGTCGCGCAACTCAAAAAATTATTTACCCCGTATCGTGACGGCAAGTGTCCGGTGCAGATCCATTACCGCAACGACAATGCCTCATGCCAACTGCGTTTGGGCGAGGACTGGCAAGTGACGTTGCATGACGATCTGCTGCGCGATCTGCGCGATCTGTTGGAGGCAGAAAACGTGAAGGTGGTTTACGGATAATCTTCGGCATCAATTATTATTTGATCCGCATTCCCGGCTGCGCGCCGTCATCCGGCGACAGGATGAACAAACCGGGAGACTCACCGGAAGCCGCCAGCACCATGCCTTCCGACAGGCCGAACTTCATCTTGCGCGGCGCGAGATTGGCGACCATCACCGTCATGCGTCCCTTGAGTTTTTCCGGATCGTAAGCCGACTTGATGCCCGCGAACACCGTGCGCGGTTTTTCTTCGCCGATGTCCAGCGTCAGCTTTAACAGCTTTTCCGCGCCTTCGACATGCTCGGCGTTGACAATTTTCGCCACGCGCAAGTCAATCTTGGCAAAATCCTCGATGCCGATGAACGGCTCAAAATCTTTCTCAGCCATTTCAACCTCCTTCTTGGCGGTTTGTTGTTGATGTGCGGCGTGGCGCTGCTCGGAATGTGCTTGAGGAATGGGCTGCAAACTTTCTTGATTAGCGGCGATCATGGTTTCGATGAGTTTGGTGTCGAGACGGGTTAACAAATGGTTATAGGCGTTAATAAAATGTCCTTGAGGCATACCATTTTCAACATCAACCCACTGCAGGGGGGTAATATTAAGGAACGTCTCAACCTGCTCGGCAAGCTTAGGTAAAACTGGTTTGAGATAGAGTGTCAAGATGCGGAACATTTCCAACGCTTCAGAGCAGACTTGATGCAAAGCCATTTTTTGATCTGACTGCTTGGCAAGATTCCACGGTGCTTTCTCCGCGATGTGAGCATTTGCCAAATCCGCGAGTCCCATAATCATGGTGATCGCCTTACTAAAATTTCTCGCCTCATACAATCGCTTTATCTGTGATGATTCCTTTCTAATGTTTTGGATAACGACAGGCTGCCTTTTATGTGGCGGATTGTCGAATGTTCCAATCAAGTGAGTATCTTTTATTTCACCATTAAAGTGTTGACGAATAAATCCCGCACATCTACTTGCAATATTTATATACTTCCCCACCAAATCAGAATTCACCCGCGCCACGAAATCTTCCAGATTCAGATCGATGTCTTCCATCGTCCCGTTCAACTTGGCGGCATAGTAGTAACGCAGATATTCCGGGTTGAGTCCCTGTTTGAGATAACTGTCTGCGGTGATGAAAGTGCCACGCGACTTGCTCATCTTCTCGCCGTTCACGGTGAGAAAGCCGTGCGCGAAAATGGCCGTCGGGGTGCGCAGGCCGGCGAATTTCAGCATCGCCGGCCAGAACAGCGCGTGGAAGTAGAGAATGTCTTTGCCGATGAAGTGGTACAGTTCGGTGGTGGAATCGGATTTCCAGTATTCGTCGAAATTCAAGGGCGCAAACCCCTCCCGGCCTCCCCTTGTCAGGGGAGGAGCGACTGGCTCCCTCCCTTGACAAGGGGAGGGCTGGGGAGGGGTTTGCTTTTCGCACAGAGCTTTGAAACTCCCCATATACCCCACCGGCGCATCCAGCCA
>JANONV010000162.1:0-15302 GCA_031421015.1 Gallionella sp.
AAATCAACAACCTGTAATGTTTGGTTGGGGGGCCCCCCCCCTCGTGTTTTTTTCTGTCCCCCCCCATTTATTTGTGGGGGGGCTCCCCCCACCCAACGACCGCTATTCCGGCCGATAAAATAACGGGTGGGTGTAGCCCGATTAGCTGACTGCCGAGTAATCACCCCCGGACATATCTATCTGGGAGAAAATGGATTTTATTGGCTGAGCCTAACAGTATTTTAAGGTGATGATAAACTCGCCCCCATGAAAAATGTCCATCTGGTTATCCCCGATTTATTCCTGACCAAGGATTTTGCCGCCGAAGTTTGTGATGGTTTGTCTGTGCCCGCATTGGAAAAGCTGCTGGCGCGGGGACGCGGCGAAATTCTTGAATCTGTTCCGCTGGAAAATCTGCTGTGCGAAATGTTTGACGTGCCGAGCCGGGCAGATGCGCGTCAGTCTGATGCGCCTCGTGCAGATGCGCCAGTCGCGCCGATTTCTGCTGCTTTTGACGGACTCGGCGAGGGATGCTGGCTGCGCGCCGATCCGGTGCATTTGCGTTTGCAGCGCGAGCAGATGTTGTTATTGCCGAATTTGGAAATAGGCGCGGACGAGGCCGGGCAAATGTGCGCCAGTTTGAACGAACACTTTGCCGGGCAGGGCATGGAATTCTTTGCGCCGCATCCGCTGCGCTGGTATGTGCGGCTCGATGTATTGCCGGACATTGAAACCGTGCTGCTGTCGCAGGCGTTCGGGCGCAATGTGCAGGGCCTGCTGCCCAAGGGCGCGGGGGCGCTGCGCTGGCATCAGGTGTTCAACGAGATCCAGATGCTGCTGTTCGCGCATCCCCTTAACGAAGCCCGCGAGGCGCGCGGTGAGTTGACTATCAACAGCGTGTGGTTTTGGGGGGGCGGAGATTCGGCATTGCTCCCGCAAAAGAAATACCAAAGCGTGTATTCGGATGAGGTGTTGGCAGAGATGTTCGCTGCTGCGGCAGACATCCCGTTTGCCGGATGGCCGGCGCAATGGCGCGATGAGGAAAACATTGCCGGACAATTGCTGGTGTGGACAGGCTTGCGTTCGGCTTTACAACGCGGCGATCTGGCAGCCTGGCGCAAAGCTTTGCAGGATTTCGAAACCGGCTACGCACAACCGTTATGGCAAGCGTTGCGTTCCGGGAAGATCGCGCAGTTGCGGCTGGATATTTTGGGTGGGGAAAGCTTTCGGCGCGCGTCGTTGACACGCCGCGATGCATGGGCATTCTGGCGGCGCAGTAAGCGCTTGGCCGAATATTCATTGGTGTAGAATGCAAACCGAACAGCTTGTACTTTACTCAGCAGTCAGAAATTAAGGTGACACCGGTAGGGTGGATAAGCGTAGCGCATCCACCAAGCCCACGTTGGTGGATGCGCTACGCTTATCCACCCTACAAATACCGCGTTGCTCCGTAGGTAGCCTTAATTTCTGACTGTGGTGTAATTTTGTTTCGCGGCTGAAGTCGCCCCACACAATTCCGAAAAATAAAGGGCACCTCTAAAATTGTGACCGAATCTATCGAGGAGTAACCGTGTCTTTTTGGGAAACCGCAATTCAGTTTTTCTGGCACGAGGAAATGTTACCGGTGCTGGTTATCGTGCTGTGCATGGCGATAGTGTTGTTCCGTTTTCTCAAGGAAGAGCGCAACAGCGTCATCAATACGCTAGCGTTCTTCTTTGCTTGCATGGTCGGGCAATTCATCAGCGGCTTGATCCACGCGCTGGGATTTTCAACCGTGGCGGGGGTGTTGCACGAGGCTTTCATCATCGGCTCGGGGATTGCGCTGATCCGATTGTCGGGCTTGCTGGTATTCCGCATCGTGTTGCCGCGGGCACGCATGACCACGCCGCGCATCGCCGAAGATATTTTCGTCATTATCGCGTACATCGCCTGGGGCATGGTGCGGCTGGGTTATGCCGGACTGGATCTGGGCAGTATTGTGGCAACGTCAGCGGTAATTACCGCTGTGGTGGCGTTCGCCATGCAGGATACGCTGGGCAATATTCTCGGCGGCATGGCTCTGCAGCTGGATAACTCCATTCAGATCGGCGACTGGATCAAGGTGGACGATATTTCCGGCCGGGTGGTGGATATACGCTGGCGTTCCACGCTGGTGGAGACGCGCAATTGGGAAACGGTGGTATTCCCCAACAGCCAGTTGATGAAAAATAAATTCATGGTGTTGGGAAGGCGCAGCGATCAACCGGTGCAATGGCGCCGCTGGATCTGGTTCGGGGTCAGTCTCGAGGTCACGCCGGCCAGAGTGGTCGGCGCAGTCGAGGATGCCGTACGGCAAGCGGAAATCGGCAATGTCGCCCGGAAGCCCGCGCCGAATTGTGTGCTGATGGAAATCGACAAGGGTTATGCGCGTTATGCGCTGCGTTATTGGCTGACCGATCTGGCGGTGGATGATCCCACCGACGGGGCGATGCGCTGGCACGTTTATACCGCCTTGGAACGCGCCGGCATCAAGCTCGCGCTGGAAGAACAGAGCGTCCATTTCATCAAGGAAAACGAGAAATACGAAGAGGCGGTGCATCAGCGCGAATTGACGCGCCGCATCAAAACCATCCGGCATGTCGAGCTGTTCGCGCAAATGAACCAGGATGAGCTGCACAAACTGGCGGAACACCTGAAGTACGCACCATTTGCCAAGGGCAATATCATCTCCAGGCAGGGCGCGATTGCGCACTGGCTGTATATCATCATCAACGGCGAGGCGGAGGTGTTTCTGGAAGCGGCGAAAGGCGAAAGGCGCGTGCTGAATGTGCTGAGCAAGGGCAACTTCTTCGGCGAGATGGGAATGATGACAGGCGCGCCGCGCACGGCTTCGGTGATCGCCAGGACCGATGTGGAATGTTATCGGCTCGATAAAGCGGCCTTTGAGGAAATCATTCTTGAGCGTCCCGGCATTGCGGAGGAAATTTCGCATATTCTGGTTGAGCGCCGCGCGCAACTGGACAGCGCGCTGCAAAATCTGGACGAGGAAACCAAGCATAAAACGATTCATCGCCAGCATAACGAAGTGCTGGAGACCGTTAAACGATTCTTCGGTTTGTAGTATCATCTTGAAAACAGCCGGTAGCCCGTAGCTGGTAGCCAACATCCCCCAGCCACGAGCTACCGGCTACCAGCTACCACAAGGATTAAACATGAAAGTTTCATTTCTTGAATTTGAAAGTTCAATCGCCGATCTGGAAGACAAGATCGAGCAGTTGCGCTATGTGCAGGACGATTCGGCGCTCGATATCGCCGACGAAATCTCGCGCTTGAGCAAAAAAAGCGAAGCCCTGACCAAAGACGTTTATGCCCGGCTCTCGTCGTGGCAGATCTCGCAGGTGTCGCGCCATCCGCAACGTCCTTACACGCTGGATTACATTGAAAACTTGTTCACCGATTTTGAGGAGTTGCATGGTGATCGCACATTTGCCGATGACAAGGCCATCGTCGGCGGTCTGGCGCGTTTCGACGGGCACAGCGTGATGGTGATCGGCCATCAAAAAGGCCGCGACACCAAGGAAAAAATCCTGCGCAATTTCGGCATGCCGCGTCCGGAGGGCTATCGCAAGGCAATGCGTTTGATGCGGCTGGCTGCAAAGTTCGACATTCCCATCATGACCTTCATCGACACCCCCGGCGCCTATCCCGGCGTGAACGCGGAAGAGCGCGGCCAGTCCGAAGCGATCGGGCGCAATCTGTATGAAATGAGCGAATTGCGCGTGCCTATCATCTGCACCGTGATCGGCGAAGGCGGTTCCGGCGGCGCGCTGGCGATCGCGGTCGGCGATGTGCTGCTGATGCTGCAATACAGCACCTACTCGGTAATCTCGCCGGAAGGCTGCGCTTCGATCCTGTGGAAGAGCGCGGAAAAAGCGCCCGATGCCGCAGAGACGATGGGCATTACCGCGACGCGTTTGAAGGCGCTGGGCTTGATTGACAAGATCGTCAACGAACCGCTCGGTGGCGCGCATCGAGATTACGCGGCGACCATGCAGAGCGTGAAAAAAGCGTTGCATGACGCGCTGAAAACGGCGCAAAACAAACCGGTTGCCAATTTGCTGCAAGATCGCTTCAACCGTCTGATGAGTTATGGCAAGTTCAAGGAAGTCGAGCTTCACTGATCTCGCTGACCGGGTAGCCGAGCTTATCGCGCCGCTGCTTCCCGCGCAAAGTTCCATTCTGATCGGCTTGAGCGGCGGGGTGGATTCGGTGGTGCTGCTGCATCTGCTGCACAAACTTGCCCCCCGTTATTCCTGGAAACTCTCAGCAATGCACGTCCATCACGGCATCAGCCAGAATGCCGATGCGTGGGCGGATTTTTGCGCCGACCTTTGTGCGCGCTTCCACATTCCCCTGCGCATCGAACATGTGGACATCGCCCCGTTGCGCGCGCATGGCATCGAAGCGGCGGCGCGCAAGCTGCGCCATGCGGCGTTCGCCGCGCAGCACTGCGATTTTGTGGTGCTGGCGCACCACGCCGACGATCAGGCCGAGACGCTGTTGCTGCAACTGCTGCGCGGTGCGGGTGTCAAGGGTGCGGCGGCGATGCCGCTTGCCAGATCAGTCGCTATGTTGTCTCCCTCTCCCTTGAGGGGAGAGGGCGGGGGAGAGGGTGATAAAACTCAATCTCCCGTTTTGCTTCGTCCCTTGCTGGCCATTCCACGCGCTGTATTGCTCGATTATGCCCGGCAGCACGGCCTGCGCTGGATAGAAGACGAAAGCAATACCGACGACAGCTATCCGCGCAATTTCTTGCGCCATCGCGTGCTGCCCTTGCTGGAGCAAAAGTTCCCCGCCTATCGCGACACCCTGGCGCGCAGCGCGCAGCATTTTGCCGAAGCCAGTGGTTTGCTGGATGAGTTGGCGCGGTTGGATGCGCCGGATTTATTCCCCTCTCCCGCTTGCGGGAGAGGGGCCAGGGGAGAGGGTGACGAGTTTCTCCTGGAAGTATCGCGCCTGCAATCTCTCTCCCAACCCCGTGCGAAAAATCTGCTGCGCTATTTTCTGCATAGTTTTGGAGCGCCGATGCCGCAAGCCACACAACTGGATGACATGCTGCAGCAACTGTGCAGCGCGCGACAAGATGCGGGAGTTTGCATCGCCTACGGCGGCTGGCAAATGCGCCGCTACCAGGGCAAGGTATATGTGCTGCGCGCATTGGGGGATTTCGACTCTAACCTTGTGCTCTCCTGGCAAGGTGAAGCAGAGCTGATCTGGCCTGCCCTGAATACACGGCTGCGATTCAATCAGTTTCAGGGGAGCGGCATCAGCCTGGCGAAATTGCAATGCGCGCCAGTGACGCTACGCTTGCGGCACGGCGGCGAAACCCTGCGTCCCCAGCCGCATGCCGCAACGCGCACCCTGAAGAATCTGCTGCAACAACACCACGTCCCGCCCTGGCAACGTGACCGCCTGCCGCTGTTGTATTGCGGCGATGAACTGGTGTGTGTGCCCGGTGTGGCGATTGCGGCGGAGTATCAGGCTGCTGCGGAAGAGGCGGGTGTCTCAGTGGTTTTTTGTCCTGAGAAGGACGCTCCAGGCAGCGAAAATAATTCGAGCCTATCCCTTTGATTTAAGAAATGCAAGTTGGGTGGAACGTAGCGATACCCAACAAATGGATGACCAGCGATGGGTATCGCGTTGCTCAACCCATCCTACTATAGTGGCCCCCGAATTTGAGACAGTGGTTTAAGCTGTTGTCCGAAGCGAGAAGGAAGCGGGCGATGAGCGGGAATACGGCGTACATCAGATACCGGTTGGGCAGCAGAAGAAAGAGATGCTCGAACGAGCCGGCACCCTATTTGAAGGCAAAGCGTGGTCCCAAGGCGGTGAACGAGTACAGTGAACCCGAGCGCCTGTACGGCGAGATTGGCAAGTTGAAGATGGAACCAGACTGGCTCAAAAAAAGTCCGGGTTGGACCCAATGCTGTTCACTTAAAGAAATTCCGTTCGCCCTGAACTTGTCGAAGGGTTCTGGGTAAGCGGCTGGTGGTTCGACAAGCTCACCACGAACGGTTAAGTGAACAGCATTGCGGACAGACCAGCTTAAACCAGACCGATTTCTGTCTTGACGGATGGGTTCACTGTACCGTGTTATCGACCCGCGATGATCAAGGCGCCAGCTGCAACGGCAACGACTGCCATGATAGTACCCAATCCCGAAAAACTGACATTGAGCAGAGGTATCAGGCCAGTGGCAATGAGCCATATGCCCAACAACATAAATCCGAGGTTCCTTGTAATTTTCATTGTATAGACTCCTGTAAGGACAAACTACTTTAAGGTGAATAACCACCTGACATGTGACGGCAAATTATGTCATATAAACGGATGAAAATAATATGCTGTTATGCAGCAATAGTATTCACAAAAGCAGATACATCGGCACCAAGACAACGATGTGCTACGCTACAAACAAGCTCAGAAATAGCCAGAGCATCGGAAATATTAGCGGTACGAATTTCGAGAGATGTCTGCATAAGGAGCTAACAAGGGGCGCGTCCCGCTCGAATGCAGGGTTAGGCGAAATAATGCAACCAGGATGAACCACTATAAACTCGGCCCATGAACAAATAGATAGACGGTAAGAGCAACGCCCAGAACGGCTACAGCCAAGTTTGTGAAGACGCCTAGATTTACTCGATAGCCCTCTGGGATTTCAATGGGCTTAAGGGTGCGAACAACTGTGCGGTACTGAGCAACCGCAGCGGCGGCGGCAAGTGCGCCCAAGACAATAAAGGCGAGGCCAATCCAAAATGAGGCACTTCTTTGAAGTGCTTCGCCTTTTTGGGGCGAGAGCATATGCACAAACAGGCCGAAGCGTTCGATCACGAAACCGAATGCCATCAATGTCAGACTGGTGCGATTCCAGGCAAGTAGCGTGCGTTCAGCCGCGAAGAAAACCCTTGGATCGTTCAGTTCAGACATGTGCATTCACCATAGCGCCTAACGTTTGAGTTTAGCGGCTGCCGTAGGCAGTCCGCTTAGTAGCCATGTTAGCAAATTGTTTCTTTCGACGAACATAATATTCTCCTTTCATTTTTTGAAGTCGAACAAGACACCTAACGTGGAGCAAGGGGCTGCGCGCTTTTGCGCCTTTCTCTACATACGAAAATGGATCAAGCGCCCAAAAATTTCCTGGAATTAGATCGGCGCCCTGCAGTCGTTTGATAGCTTGACGGATGGGTACACTGTACTTCGAATCACAAGAATTGGTAGTTTCACTTTATATATTTGCATTTTTCATCTCCTTAAAATCCAAGTAAATGAGCAGGCTCGAATTAAAAGCCTAACGTAAAGTAGCTGGCAAAAACGCCGGATACGTTGGCAGGGCTTGCCGAAGAATCTGGCGCATCATATTTACCCCGTTGTTTTCTAAAGACCGCAAGAATCCTAACATGGCAACGGCCTCCATGAAAGTCGGCAGTTATTCCACGCTGCTCACGGCGCCGGATTCGGATACAGCTTATGCACAGCCTCGATTTTTTCCAGCACTTCTGCCGATAACACCACCTCGGCGCTGTCCAGATTTTCTTTCAACTGATGCAAATTCGTTGCGCCGAGTATCACGCTGCTGGTGAACCAGCGGGTGCGAGCGAAAGCCAAGGCCATTGTTGCCGGAGTCAATCCGGCTTCCTGTGCGATGCGCGCATATTGTTTGCTTGCCGCAGGTACGTTGGGTTTTGCGTAGCGTTGCACGAAGCTGGGAAAGAGCGTAATCCGTCCTTTGGTTTGCTGGTCGGCGAGGTATTTGCCGGACAGATGCCCAAACGCCAGCGGGCTATACGCCAACAGCCCGACTTGCAGGTGGTGGCAGACTTCTGCCAGCCCGGTCTCGAAGCTGCGATTCATCAGGTGATAGGCGTTCTGCACCGTGGCGATTTTCGGCAGGCTGAATTTTTCCGCACACCTTGCGAATTCGCTCACGCCCCACGGCGTCTCGTTGGACAGGCCGATGTGGCGTACCTTGCCGGCCTTGACCAAATCCGCCAGTGCTTGCAGTTGTTCGGCGATCGGCACGGTGTCGTGCTCTTGCGCAGCGTCATAACCGGTCGCGCCGAACATCGGCACATAGCGATCTGGCCAATGAATCTGGTAGAGGTCGACGTAGTCGGTCTGCAACCGTTTCAGGCTGCCGTCTATCGCCGCTTCGAGATGGTGGCGATTGATGCGCGGGCCGTTGCGTATCCAGGAAAATCCACGCGATGGCCCGGTGAGCTTGGTGGCGACGATCAGCTTGTCGCGCGGCTGATGTTTCAGCCACGAGCCGATATAGCTTTCGGTGCGTCCCTGAGTTTCGGCGCGCGGCGGAACCGGGTACATCTCGGCGCAATCGATGAGATTCACCCCGCGTGACACCGCCAGATCAAGTTGCGCGTGGGCATCCGCCTCGCTGTTCTGCTCGCCAAAGGTCATCGTGCCGAGGCTCAACGCCGACACATGCAAACCGCTTTCGCCCAATTGTCTGAGTTCCATATTCACCCTTCCGGTACACAGTAACACCTTAAAACCAACCCCCTCAGTCCCCCTTGTCAGGGGGAAGCGTTTAAGCCTCCCCTGACAAGGGGAGGTTTGGAGGGGTTGGTTCGCGAAGATACATGATACTAGTTTCACACTGCTTTTTAAGATCAGAAGCATTATTTGGTTTTTAGCTTCGCTGTGTTAGCATTTGCGGAATGAAAATGCCGGTCTTATTCGTTTCTCATGGCTCGCCCGCGCTGCCGATAGAGCCGGGTGAGACCGGGGCTGCGTGGCGGAAACTCGGTGCGCAATTGCCTAAACCGTCCGCCATTTTGATGATTTCGGCGCATTGGGAAACGCGAGTTCCAACCGTCAGCCGCGCCGTCCGGCCGGAAACCATCCACGACTTCAGCGGTTTTCCCGCCGAGCTATACGAGTTGCGCTATCCCGCGCCCGGCGCTCCGGCGATGGCGCAAGCCGCGGCTTTCGCATTGCAACAAGCGAGCATTCCGGTACAACTGGATGACACCCACGGGCTGGATCACGGCGCATGGGTGCCGCTCAGTTTTTTGTTTCCCGAAGCGGATATTCCGGTCGCGCAACTCTCGCTGCAGCCTGACAGAGACCCGGCCTGGCACATCGCATTGGGCCGCGCGCTGCGCCCGTTGTGCGAGCAGGGCGTGCTGATCATCGGCAGCGGCTCGATCACGCACAACCTGCGCGCGATATTCAAGCATCCGCAGGGCGAACCCACGCCGGACTGGGTGACAGAATTTTGCGACTGGATGGAAGAGCGGATCAAAACAGGCGATCTCGAAGCGCTCAGCGCCTATCGCACCCGTGCGCCGCATGCCGTACAGAATCATCCCACCGATGAGCATCTGCTGCCGCTGTTCGTGGCGCTTGGCGCGGCTGATAAAATTGACAGAGCGCAGCATCTGAATCACGTGATGACCTACGGATTTTTGGCGATGGATGCGTGGCTGTTCGACGCTTTGTAGGGGCACGATTTACCTCGAAGAGGTTCTTGTGCCCTGTGGGTATCGCGCCCTTCTTCTGGTTCATGAATAGGTCAGGGCGCGATGAATCACGCCCCTACAGACCCTTCGCGATTTCTTTCAACGCAACCTCCGATAAATCCTCCAGCGTTATGCGCTGTGCATGGTCGAGGTTTGGATAGTTCCCGGATGCCGCTTGGAAATAACTCGGATCGTAATGCAGCGTGAGCAGTTCCGCGACCATGGTCGCGAAGTCTCCGGCACGAATCAAAGCACTCCAGTGATCCAGTTGCTTGGCTCCGTGAAAACGGTGCAGCGATTGCAGATGCGCGATCAACATTTCGGGATCACCGAGATAATGGCTGTAATCATCCAGCAGACCGGCAACGCGTGTGGTCAGCGGCGTTTCCACCAGCAGACATTCGCCGGCATGCATGGCGGTGATCAGGGCCGGGGGCAGGGTGATCAGGCCAATCTTTCTGCTCTCTGCTTCCACGAATACCGGTATATCCGGATCGAGTTTTTGCAGGGCTTGCAGCAGCACACTATCGAAACATTTCTGCGAGGGCTGGGCTTGTTCGGGGAGATTGCCTAGCACCGAGCCGCGATGTTGAGCCAGCATTTCCAGGTCGAGCACCTGGTGTCTGTTATCGGGCTGTCCGGTGTCTGCCAGCGCGGCGAGCAAACGGCTCTTGCCCGAGCCGGTTGGGCCGCAGATCACGCGAAACGTGAATTTTTGCGGCAGTGCCTCAAGTTTATACAGCACATCGCGCCGATAGGTTTTGTAGCCGCCTTCCAGTTTGTGCGCCGCCCAACCCACCTGAGCGAGGATGATGCTCATCGCGCCACTGCGCTGCCCGCCGCGCCAGCAGTAGATCAGCGGCCGCCATGATTTGGGATGCACAAGAAAATGCGTTTGCAGATGGCTAGCGATATTTTTTGCGACCAGCGCCGCCCCGATCTTGCGCGCCTCGAACGGTGATACCTGTTTGTACAATGTGCCGACGGTGATGCGTTCCTCATCGGACAGCACCGGACAATTGATCGCACCGGGTATGTGATCCTCGGCGAATTCAGCCGGGGTGCGCACGTCGATGATTTCGTCAAATTCGGCTAGCTGCGACAGGTTTGCGGTTTTGAACAGCATTATAGAAATAGGATTACAACCAGCGCATCATGCCTAACTCAAACGGATGCGTCAGCATCTCGTGGTATGGATAGACACGAATATGATATTCCAGCTTGCCGCATTGCTCCGGTTGAACCATGACAGCAAAAATATTTTCGCCCGTTGCCGTTGTCGTGCCGGTGGCTTCAAAACGGTAATGGCGAGAGGAATGCCACTCATCCCTTTTGGTTTGAAAACCCATCAGCATCTCCACCACCACATCGCCGGGCTGTAGTCCGTTCAACTTGACCGCCACTTCAAAATGCAGGCTGTCGCCGTAGTCGATTTCCTTCTGTCCGGCGTCCAGACGGTGCAATGCGACACCCGGCCATGAGTGGCGGACACGCGCTTTCCAATCGGCGATGATGTGCGAATTTTCGTATTGCTTTTCCTTGAACAAACGATGTTGCTGGCTGGCCGGCAAATAGCACTTGGCCAGATATTCGCCCACCATGCGCTTGGCGTTGAAGCGCGGCATGATGGTAGCCATCGAACGTTTGGCCATTTTCACCCAGTTCGACGAGAAGCCCATCTTGCCGTGTTCGTAGTACAACGGCACGATCTGGTCTTGCAATAGTTCGTAGAGCGTGCGGGTTTCTTCGCGGGTGCGGACTTCTTCGCCCAATAATTCCGATACCGGTTTGATCGCCCAACCGTTCTCGCCGTCATAGCTTTCGCCCCACCAGCCGTCCAGCACCGACAGGTTGATGGTGCCGTTGATACCCGCCTTCATGCCCGATGTGCCGCTGGCTTCCAGCGGGTACAACGGGTTGTTCAGCCAGACATCCACCCCGGAAACCAGCTTGCGCGACAAGGCGAGATCGTAGCCCTCAACCATCAGTATCTTGCCGATGAATTCCGGCATCTTGGAAATCTGGGTGACGCGGCGGATCAGGTCCTGGCCGGGCATGTCCGCCGGATGCGCCTTGCCGGCGAAGATGAAGACGACCGGACGTTCCGATCCGTTCAGAATTACGCGCAGCCAATCGAGATCGCCGAACAGCATCGTCGCCCGTTTGTAGGTCGCAAAGCGGCGCGCGAACCCGATGGTGAGAATGTTCGGATTTTCCGGATTGACATACTTGAGCAGACGATCCAGGTGCGCCTCTGAACCTTGATTGCGGAAGTGCTGCGCGCTGATGCGTTCGCGCACCATGTTCAACATCTTGGCCTTCAGCGATTGGCGCACGCTCCAGAACAAGTGGTCGGGAATGTTTTTGATCTCTTCCCAGAATTCCACGTCGTTCATGCGCGCGCTCCATTCCAGCCCGAGATGGCGTTCCAGCACCTCGATCCACTC
Source organism: Gallionella sp. (assembly GCA_031421015.1). Classification (GTDB taxonomy): domain Bacteria; phylum Pseudomonadota; class Gammaproteobacteria; order Burkholderiales; family Gallionellaceae; genus Gallionella. The sequence continues at coordinate 11,945 of JANONV010000162.1, forward strand.
GGACGCCAGAAAAGTCGGCGCATGCACGCCGTTGGTGACATAAGTCATCGGATTTTCCCGGTGCTCGATTTCCGGCCACATGAATCCGCAAATATCCGACGACACATTGCCATGGATGCGCGATACGCCATTGCTGAAACGTGTGCCGCGAAGGGCGAGTGCGGTCATATTGAAATCGGGGCTGTCCTTGGCGCGGCCCAGTTCCATGAATTTCTCGCGGCTAAGCGTGAGTTCCGGGTAGTAGTGTTCGAAGTAGGTCTGCACCATGCCTTCGTTGAAATGGTCATGGCCGGCCGGCACCGGCGTGTGCGTGGTAAACACGGTGTTGACCGCAACATTTTCGAGCGCGGATGCGAAATCCAGGCCTTCGACGGTGATTTTCTGACGTATCCTCTCCAGCACCAGAAACGCCGCATGACCCTCGTTGATATGCCACACCGTAGGCTTCAGGCCGAGTACTTGCAACGCGCGCACCCCGCCGATGCCGAGCACGATTTCCTGCTCCATGCGCATCACCTTGTCGCCGCCATACAGCCGGTGCGTGATGTCGCGATCGTGCGGGCTGTTGCTTTCCAGATCGGTGTCCAGCAGGTACAGCGTGATGTGTCCGATCCTGGCTTGCCAAATCTTGATATTGAGCTTGCGGCCCGGCAAGTCCACCGACGTGCAGGCTTCGGAACCGTCGGCCAGCCTGGCGGGAACAATGGGCAAGTCTTCAAAATGCGAGTCGCTGTTGGAAGCGATCTGGTTGCCGTCGCCGTCTATGGTTTGATGAAAATAGCCTTGCCGATACAGCAAGCCGATGCCGATGAACGGCAAGCGCAAATCGCTCGCCGCTTTGCAGTGGTCGCCCGCCAGAATACCCAAACCGCCGGAGTAGATCGGTAAACTTTCGTGAAAGCCGAATTCGGCGCAGAAGTAAGCGACTAAATCCTCTTTGCGCAGCCAGTCCGCGCCGCTGGCTGGCAAATGATGATCGTGGTAAGTATCGTAGGCCGCCAATACGCGGTTGAGATTGCCGATGAACACCTGATCTTCCGCCGCATCCAGCAGGCGCTGTTCGTCCACGCGCTTCAGGAATGACTTCGGGCTTTGCCCGGTAGCTTTCCATAAACCCGGGTGCATACGAGCGAACAATGCGCGGGTGGGACGATCCCAGCTATACCAAAGGTTGTTCGCGAGTTCTTCGAGGCGCGCCAGGCGAGCCGGAATCTTGGGGCGAACCTGCAAAATATATGAAGTGCTTTTTTCCATGGCTTTAATATTCGGTCAATAATCAAAAAAGTCGGTGCGGAGGGGCACGGATTATAACGCGAGCCCTTCCCATTCCGGTGCAACTCTAGAAGTTAAGCAAGAGAAATGCCAATCTGAAAAAAGTCACACTTTTAAGACCTGCAGCGCAGGGGAGACATACAACGCGGGACCATACAATGCAGCGCGGTCATTCAGGATCACTTTGACCGGCATCGCTTCCAGCAATGGGCGCATCCGTCCCTTGTTGAAAAAGGCGTCAAGGAATGCGCCATTTCGCAGGCGCGGCAATATTTTCGGCGCGATGCCGCCGCCCAGATACACACCGCCGCGACTCATCACTTTCAGTGCGAGATTACCGGCTTCCGCACCATAAAGGCGCACGAACCAATCAAGAGCCTCGGCACATAGCTCATCGCGCTCGCCCAATTCGGCATTGGCAATCGCAGCATTGGCGATCGCGGCAGCCGCATCGCCATGCCGCATTTCGTGTTGTAGCCAATCGGGTATGGGGGCACGGCGGTGCAGGCACAGGAACTCGTGCAGGCTGACCAAACCGGGGCCGGAGACGATACGCTCCCAACTGACATGCGCATGTCGTTGCTGCAAATGCCGCAACAATGCGACTTCCATGTCATCGCCGGGACTGAAGCTGGCATGCCCGCCCTCGGTGGCAAAAGGATGATACCGCTGTCCGTCCCAGAACAATCCCGCCTCGCCCAAGCCGGTGCCTGCCGCAATCACTGCCGCATTGCCGCTGACGTTAGGCGCACCTTCATGCAATGTCAGGAAATCCTCCGCGCCCAGCGCCGGCAAACCGTTTGCAGTCGCTTCCAGATCATTGAGTAGCGCGCACATTCCGAAGCCGAATCTTTTTTGCAACGCATCGGCATCGATGCGCCAGGGCAAATTGGTAGTTTGCGCCACCCTGCCCTGCACCGGTCCGGCAATCCCGAAAGCCGCCCGGTCCGGAATATCCGAGCCCTGTAAAAAATCGCCCAGCAGATCGTCGAACAAGGCGTAGTCCTTGCTTGCATAGTCCCGCTCGCGCTCCGTGTGCAACCGGGCGCCATCCACAGCGAAAACGGCAAGACGAGTCTTGGTGCCGCCGATGTCGCCGCTCAATACTCGAATAGGTTTTGATTGCATTTCAAAACTCGATCAGCTTCATTCCAAGGCGCTTAGCGTTCGCTGCCAGCGTCCCGTCCAGCGTAGCCATGTGGCTTGCCCCCAATTCCAAGGCAACGGCAAGATGCAAGGAATCTCCGGCACGCAGGCCGTGATCGTGCAACCTGACCATTTCCGCAGCCCGTCTGAATGCATCGCGACTGACCGGGACAATGCGCAAGCCCCCCTCCGCCAGCAACTCGAACTCCTTGCGTACCCGCTTTGCGTTGGCTACGTTGATCTGGCCGGTGCGCAGCTTGATCGACAGGGCGCTGGAAAACTCCGTCAGCAGCCAGTCCGAGCAGGCCGGCGTATCGCGCAGTCCGGCATACCATGCGGTCACGTCCTGCGTTCCCGGCTCGACGGTCAGCAGCGCGACGATCACGCTGGTATCAACATAAATCATCAGTAACGCGCCTCTTGTCGCATGGTTTCAACAACCGGAGCAGTCATCGGCATGGAAGCGTGCAGCTTGGTAATGCGCGTCAAAAATGCGGCCTTGTCGAATGTCCGCTCGGGTGCCAGGTTAATAGCCCCCGCAGGGGTGATGCTGGCCTCGACACTATCCCCCTCTTTCAGGCCTGTAGCGCGAGTGCACGCTACCGGCAATCGCACAGCCAAACTGTTGCCCCATCTCGATACTTGCAGTCTCATCGCACACCTCTGTTATGTATATCCGCGTAGATACGCTACAGCCCCATAAGGTTCGTGTCAAGCGGCTTTATTCCATTTACCGATAAAAACAATATTCATGCTTTGCGTAGGTTGGGTTAGACGCGAAGTGGCGTAACCCAACAAAATTGCTATTTTACCCATCGCTTGTTGGATTACGGCTATGCCTGACCCAACCTACAAAATCGCACTTTTTAACGAAAAATCGAATTAGTTGGCGTCTCAAACTAAAAGAATGGTAACTGGGACTGGAATAGTTGATGGTGCC
>JANONV010000163.1:0-2029 GCA_031421015.1 Gallionella sp.
ACTTACGGTGGCGCTGGCGGGCGAATTTTCGCGCGGCAAAACAGAGTTGCTGAATGCGATTTTCTTCGCCGACTTCAAACAGCGCCTGCTGCCCTCAGGGGCGGGCCGCACCACCATGTGCCCCACCGAGCTGCGTTACGATGAAAAGGACGAGGCCTCAATCCGGCTATTGCCCATTGAGACACGCAAGACCTCCTTGGCGATCGCTGAATACAAACGCACCCCCATTCACTGGACCACCCTGCACATATTAAAACCGGATTCCGCCGACGAGCTGCGCGCCGCGTTTCTGGAAACCACGCGCACAAAGAAGGTACACATGAGCGAGGCCCAGGAGCTTGGCCTGTACAACCCGGAGCGCAACCGGCGCCAAAGCGACGTGCCCGCCGACGGAATGGTGGAAATACCAGTCTGGCGACACGCGATTATCAATTACCCGCATCCGCTGTTGAAACAAGGCTTGGTGATACTCGATACACCCGGTCTGAACGCCGTTGGGACAGAGCCCGAGTTGACGCTTAGCATGCTGCCCAACGCACAGGTCATTCTGTTTGTGCTCGGGGCCGATGCCGGAGTCACCAAATCGGATTTCGATGTGTGGTCGCAGCATGTGCGCAAGACGCAACGCGGCGGCCTGCTCGTGGCCCTGAACAAGATCGACGTGATGTGGGATGAATTACTGGACGAGCCGACAGTCGAGGCGAATATTGCGCGGCAGGTCGAGGGTGTCGCGCAGACGTTGCAGGTCGACAAAAAATGGGTGTTGCCGGTTTCCGCACAAAAGGGGCTGGTGGGCCGAATCCAGGCCGATGCCAAATTGCTGGAGAAAAGCGGCCTGCTGTTGCTCGAAGAACGGCTGGCGCAGGACTTGATTCCGGCACGCCATGCCCTGATCCGTAACCGCGTCGTACATGAAATGAGTGCGCGCGTCGAGAACAGTCACAACCTGATCAAGTCAAAGCTTGCCGCAAACCAGGAACAGCTAAATCAGTTAAAACAACTCGGCAACAAGAACCTCGATGCCATCCACAAACTGGTTGCGCACGTGCGCGCGGAAAAGCAGAAATACGACAAGGAGCTGGAAGGCTTTCAGGTCACGCGCGCGGCCCTCACCCAGCAGGCCAACGCACTGCTCGGCTACATGAGCATGAAAAGCATCGATGCCCTGATCGAGGCCTCGCGCCAGAACATGCAGAACAGCTGGACTACCCATGGTCTGCAGTCCGGCATGACCACCTTCTTCCGCGGCGCGGCAAAACGCATGCAGCAGGTGAATCAATGCGCGGAAGATATCCGCAAGGCGGTGGAGCGCATCTACGAGCGCCTGCACACCGAATACGGGATGGATGTGATCCGTCCGCCGGCCTTATCGTTGATCGCGAGCCACATCGAATTCAAGCGCCTGGAGGAAAAGGCGGGGCTTTTTCGCACCAGTCCGGCAACCATGATGACGGAACAACATTTCGTCATCAAGAAATTCTTCATCACCCTGGCGAGCCAGGCGCGCCAAACATTTTACGAATGCAATGAATCATCCAAGAACTGGTTCAAGATAGCGGTATCCCCGGTCTTCGCCCAGATACAGCAGCACCGCGCGGCGATCGAGCGAAAACTCGAGATGTTAAAGAAAATCCAGCAGGACATGGACAGCCTGAATGAACACACCGCGGCGCTCGAGCGCGAGCGTCAGGATCTCGATACCCAACTGCGCACCGCCCAGCATTTACTCGAACGTATCCAACAACCTTTTCACTAGCCAAGCCCTGCTGCAAGGGCGTACTGGAAAAATCTTTTTACTTGCCGTTTGTCCAGCACATTTCTGTGTGCCCACGCGTCACGCAATTAACATGAATCAGGCCTTGCTGAGTGACGTCCGCGTATTGAGCGTATCGGCACTCCACTGTTGGATGCGCGCCGCAATGCGTTCCAGGCCCAACACTTCGCGCACCGCTCCCAGCTTTATTGCCTGATCGGGCATCCCGAAGATCACGCTGCTGGCCTCGTCCTGCGCCAGGGTAAAGGCACCGGC
>JANONV010000164.1:0-4361 GCA_031421015.1 Gallionella sp.
GTGCAACGGCGATGGAATGCGACGGCAGGGAGGCGACGGAGTACCACACATAACCCGCTCCTGCGGCGAGCAATAAAACCGTGCCGCCCAGGGCAAGCTGCAAGCTGCGATTGACACCCCCGGTGCGCGCATTGCCGGGAAAAATCCGTTCGGCGGGGGATTTCGCGCTGAACAGATTCTTTCCGGCATTGCGCGCCCGGTTTTCTGACGAAGTGGCTTCGGGCGACGCGGCTTCGGGCGACGCGGCAACCGGCTGCGAGCCAGATTTTGCCGCCGTGTACGGATGTTCCTCCAGGCTGAGTCCGATCCCGGAATGGCCGCTATCCCCGCCTGGTGCGGACAGCACTTGCTGAGATTTTTTGCGGGCATCTAATAGCAGGCTCATGTCTGGGTTCCCTATGGCTTGCCTTTAGCCGATTCTTTGAAAAAATCCTGGCCCGGTAGATTGTTGCGGAATGCGGCGAAATCGCCATTGATGCTTGCGTCCTTGATCACCACCGGGCGCAGGAAAATTACCAGCTCGGTCTTTTTGGTGGTGTCGTTGCGCTGTTTGAACAGGTTGCCCAGAAAAGGGATGCTCCCCAGCAAAGGAATCTCTTGGGATTGCTTGTCGATACTGTCCTCCATCAAACCGCCCAAGATGGCAATCTGGTTGTTTTCAATTTTCAGAACCGATTCCATTTCTCGTGTCGATGTTTGAGGAATGCGACTGACTACATTCTCCTTGGCCAACTCGGGGTTTGGGTCGTTGACATAATTGAGCAGGCGCGTAATCGACGGGCGAATGTTAAGTAGTACGGTATCGCTGTCGTTGATCTGCGGTGTAAGGCTCATAGTGAAACCGACGGGGGAGGTTTTCAGTCTGGTCTCGTAGGAAGTGGGCGAAATCTCATTGCCCAAGCTATCACGCTTTTGCGGCGTTACGGTCATTTCGAAGTAAGCCAGGTTGTCAGCCACGCGCAGCATGGCCGTCTGGTTGTTCATCACGCTCAGCTTGGGGCTGGACAGAACCTTGACATTGCCAAAGGTCTCCAATAGTGAAACTGAGGCGGCAAGGTTGCCAAACCTGGAAGTCGGGTTGACGTAGTTCACCAGCAATGAACCGGCATTGGAACTCAGCGGGGTTGCCGACTGGTTTATGTTGAATCCCTTGGTCGTGCCGACAGCCAGAAACTTCGACCAATCAATGCCTTGTTGGTAATTGTCGCTTAGCTGAACCTCGACGATGGTGGCTTCAATCAGCACCTGGCGTTGAGCGTTGGACATGATCCGGTCAACGAACTCCTGAATCTTTTCGTGCTGTTTTCCGGTGGCGCGCACCGTGATGATGCCGTTTTCCGGGTTGGCGATGACAGCCGCCGCTTCACGGAACGTGCTGCGCCGGGTGACAGTCGTGCCGCCTTCTTCAAAATTTACCGGATTGGGGCTATTTTCAATACCGCCCTTGGGTGCGGATTTCTTGGTGCCACCGGCAGGTTGAACGCCAGTCCCGGTACTGCTGACTTCCCTGATCTGCTGCACGGAAATCTCGCTGGAACCTTCCGGCAATATCTTGTCGGTCTCGCGCAGAATATCTTTAATGTTCTGTGTAAGGGTGTCCCAGAAATGATTTTTGGAGGAATTTTTGATGGTCAGCTGGGAGTTGTTGCTTCCTGTACTGCCAGCGTCCTTGCTGCCGGAAGTCGAGCCACCCATCTGGGTTGTATTGGAAATGCCGCCCTCCGAGTCGCGTGCCATGTTCACATAATCGATCTTGTAGTTATGCAGATAAGGTGAGTCGGGCATCACGGTCAGGTAGCCGTTGTCCATCTCGTAGCGCATATCCACTTGCCTGGCGATGCGGCTGAGGATTTGCGGCAGGGTCTGGTTGATGGCGTTCACCGTGACCGTGCCCTGGATGCCGGGGTGGATGTCCAGATTGATCTTGGCGTCGCGCGCCAGCGCGAACAAAATCTCCTGTGCGGGCACATTGGTGACCACCACGCTGTAGGTGGCGACCTTGTCGGCTGGCTTCGGCGGCGGCAGTATGACGCTGCCTTTAATCGGCTGCGGGGCGCTGCCTGCTGTATCGGGTTGGGTGGCAGGCCGCTGAATGTGCTGGTCTGAAGGCTTGATTGGTTTGGTTCCGCAACCGGCGAGCATCGCCGCGATGACACAGAGATAAAATTTGCTGCGTGAACGCATTCTTTATTCTCCCTTGCTTTATTTGGCTTGTAGCGTAACAGCTTTGTCGGCATTGCTCAATGATGATGATGTAGGGGCGAAATTCATTGCGCCCTTATCAATTGGGCGCGATGAATTTGGGCGCGATGAATCGTGCCCCTACCAGATGTAAATGGATGTGGCGAAGGCTTCCTGATAGCGCGTCGGTAATTCCTTGGTCGCGTTGCGCGCCGCATCGATCGACGGGTATGCGCCGTAAAGCACGCGCAGTCCGTCTTTGCTGCCGAACTTGCCGTCTTTGTTGCCGAAATTGACGGACAGCAGATAAATCTCGGCGAGTACGCCCAGTCCGTCCGCGCGCTTCAGGAAACCCTCGATGCGTTCCCGCTTGATTTCCTCGCTGTAGAAAAGCTGGATGCTGGCGACGGTGTTTTTCTGTTCGAGCAATTGTTTGCCCGCCGCCAGGCGTTGTTCAAACCGGCTTGGGTTGCCGCTTGCTGCTGGCGCAGTCGCGAGTTGGGCTGAACGTATTGGAAGCCCGGCATCCTTATAGGCGCCTTGCCCCGCGCTGGCTGGAGAAGGCAGGGTGGTTGCCGCCACTATGTTTTCCGGTTTTGGTGTTGGGGTCAGCGCGGATTGTGGTGCCGTGCTGAGGGTGGCATCGGTTACCGAGGCCGGATTGGCTGGCGCATCGGAAGCTGGCGCGGCAACATCGTCCTGTTGCGTTGCAATGGGTTGCGCCGGCAGCGTGGGCGCAGATGCTTGCACCGATGGAGTTTGCGTTTTATCCATGATGAGCCATGCCGCCAGGCCCGCCAAAAGCAATGCGATAAACGCGGCTCCTGACAGCATTTTTTTGCGGGTCTGTGGGTTGGCATGGCCGAGTTCGCTGTCGCGCATCGCCGCTCGCACATGGCGGACTTCGATGTTGTGGGTGTCTTCCACAAAGGCGGCCAATAGCGATTTGTCCGCCAGGATGTTGGCGCGGCGCAGCAATCCGTTTGATGTGCCGGCGATGAGCTTGATGGCAGCCGGCGAGAAGATGTTCGGGCCGTGATAGCCGGCCGCGCGCATCCGGAACATCAGATAACTTTCGAGGATGTTGCGCGACAGCGGTTGCATGTGGAAATGATGCACGATGCGATCCTTGAGCTGGCGCATGTTCGGCTGATCCAGTTTGGCGTCCAGTTCCGGCTGGCCGAACAGGACGATTTGCAGCAGCTTGAAGTTGCCGACTTGCAGGTTGTACAGCAGGCGTAATTCCTCCAGCGTGTCCGGCGGCATGGCGTGAGCCTCATCCACCAGCACCACGATGCGCTTGCCTGTGCGCGCTTTTTCCTCGAGTTTGTTCTGGATGTTGCGCATGATGACGCCGACGCGCTCGCCTTCGATGTTCAGCCCGAGCCCGTCGGCGATCGCATACAGCATCTCTTCGCGCGACAGGCTGGGGTTGGCGAGATAGATGGTTTCGATATGTGCGGGCAGCCGTTCCAGCAACATGCGGCACAACATGGTTTTGCCGCTGCCGACCTCGCCGCTGACCTTGATGATGCCTTCGGCTTCGCTCAACGAGTAGATCAGCGCGTCAAGAATTTCGCCGCGATTGGCGCCGGAAAAAAAGAATACCGTGACGGGCGTGATCCGGAACGGCGGCTCGGTGAGCCCGAAGTGCTCTAAATACATATGGCGTCCTTTAAAAATCCAGATTTTAGCTTCGTAGCGGACTTCGTAGAGTGGGCGAAGCCCACGCGGACGGTCAAATAACCGTGGGCTTCGCCCACCCTACATCTACTGGGCGTTGAGTTTTTCATGCGCGCCCATGCGGCTGTGCAATGTGGTGCGGTTGATGCCGAGCAGCTTGGCCGCTTCGCTGATGTTGCCGCCGGCAAGTTCCAGCGCGGCGGCGATATAGTAACCTTCCTGTTCGCGCAGATGTTGATCCAGGTTGAAGCTGCCCGCCCTGAGTTCGTCGAAGAGGCGATTTCTGTCCTCTGTCTTCTGTCCTCTGTCCTCTGATGCTTCAAACGGGTCGAATTCATCCTGCAATTGTAGGGCGCTGATTGTTTGTCCGGGATATTTTGTCGCGAGCCGGATGACAATGTTGCGCAACTCGCGGGTGTTGCCGGGGAAGCTGTAGCGTTCCCATAGTTGTAACGCCTCCGGGTGTAATTCAAAAGGCGTCTGCTTGATTTGCCGTG
>JANONV010000165.1:0-5353 GCA_031421015.1 Gallionella sp.
TGTCAGGGGAGGAGCATGGTCACCTCCCCTGACAAGTGGAGGCCGGGAGGGGTTAGGTTTGCCTCGAATAAGAAACAATAGCAATCAGGAACCGTAATGGCTAAAAACGTAGTAGTGATCGGCACCCAATGGGGCGATGAGGGCAAGGGCAAGATCGTTGACTGGCTGACCGATCATGCGCAAGGCGTGGTGCGCTTTCAGGGCGGGCACAATGCCGGGCACACGCTGGTGATCGCCGGCAAGAAGACCGTGTTGCACCTGATCCCTTCCGGCATTCTGCGCGATCATGTGATGTGCTACATCGGCAACGGCGTGGTGCTGTCTCCGCCAGCCCTGCTCAAGGAAATGGATGCGCTGCAACAGGCCGGGATCGACGTCTACAATCGCCTGAAAATCTCCGAAGCCTGTCCTCTGATTCTGCCCTACCACGAAGCGATCGATCAAGCCCGCGAGCTGGCGAAAGGCGACGCCAAGATCGGCACCACCGGACGCGGCATCGGCCCCGCATACGAAGACAAGGTCGCGCGCCGTGCGATCCGATTGCAGGATATTTTCTTCCGTGAACGCTTCGCCGCCAAGCTGGGCGAGGTGCTGGACTATCACAATTTCGTGTTGAAAAATTATTTCAATACCGCGACGGTGGATTTTCAACAGACCCTGGACGACACGCTGGCGCTGGCCGAACGCATCAAGCCGCTGGTGTTGGATGTGCCGCGCGCCTTGTATGAAGCCAACCAGTCCGGCAAGAGTTTGCTGTTCGAAGGCGCGCAGGGCGCGTTGCTGGACATAGATCACGGCACTTATCCGTTCGTCACCTCGAGCAACTGCATCGCCGGTGCGGCCTGTGCCGGGGCAGGGGTGGGGCCGCAGATGTTGCACTATGTGCTGGGCATCACCAAGGCTTACACCACGCGTGTGGGTTCCGGCCCATTCCCGACCGAGCTGTATGACGCGGTGGACAAGCGCGACCCGATTGGCGAAGGTTTGGCCAAGCGCGGCCATGAATTCGGCTCCACCACCGGGCGTGCGCGCCGCTGCGGCTGGTTCGACGCCGCCGCGCTCAAACGTTCTATCCAGATCAACGGCGTGTCCGGGCTGTGCGTCACCAAGCTGGATGTGATGGACGGCATGGAAGTCGTGCGTCTTGCTGTCGGCTACCGCATCAATGGCGTGGAAAGCGATATTCTGCCGGCCGGCGCCGATGCGCTGGCGGATTGTCAGGCAGTGTATGAAGAAATGCCGGGCTGGAGTCAAAGCACGCTGGGTGTGCAGCGCTATGAAGACCTGCCGCAAGCCGCGCGCAACTACCTGGAGCGCATCGCCAAGGTATGCGGCGTGCCGGTGGATATGGTTTCAACCGGGCCGGATCGCGATGAAACCATCGTGCTGCGACATCCGTTCGATGGGGAGAGCGTAGCGAGGGGTTAGGGAGTTGGGAGTGGGAAGTAGGGAGTGGGGAAGTGGTTTTCCCACTTTCCACTTAGGTGCGCAGCACCGTTCTACTTACCACTCCCTATGATTTGGTGCCCAGAAGAGGACTCGAACCTCCACACCTTGCGGCACACGGACCTGAACCGTGCGCGTCTACCAATTCCGCCATCTGGGCTTAAAGATTTGCGCTGAAGCTTTGCTGAAGGCGCGCAATTTAATTGTTAAAGGATATATTGTCAATGAATAAAAAATGTTTTCCACAATTGCCCTTTCTGGGTGAAACAGCTAGCCATTCGACTAGGCTGCAAACGACCGCAGCCAAGCCTGTCCTGAGCCCTGTCGAAGGGTCGCTGGTTATCCCGCTTGCGCAGGGGGAGAGCGTAGCGAGGGGGATTTGGATAGGGGGCGCGAAGCAATGAAAAAGAAAAATAACATACGTCAGCAAGACCCGTTCTTGGAGCGCGAACGCGAGCAGTACGAAAGCCCGCTGCCGAGCCGCGAATTCATCTTGCAGATACTGACCGAGCAAGGCGCTCCGGTCGGCGACGAGGAGTTGTTGCAATTGCTGGACATCGAGCAGGATGAGAAAGATTTATTTTCCCGCCGCCTGCGGGCGATGGAGCGCGACGGCCAGATCATGCGCAACCGCAAGCGCGACATTTGCGTGATGGACAAGCTCGACCTGGTCAAGGGTAAAGTGCAGGGCCACCCGGATGGCTTCGGCTTCCTGATTCCTGAAGACGGCAGTCCCGATATGTTCCTCAGCGAGAAGGAAATGCATCAGGTGCTGCACGGCGACGTAGTGATGGTGCGGCAATCCGGCGTGGACCGGCGCGGTCGTCCCGAGGCCAAGATCATAGAAGTATTGGAGCGCGCCAATAATCGCGTGGTCGGACGCTTGTACGAAGAGCACGGCATCAAGTTCGTGGTCGCGGAAAACCGCCGCATCACCCAGGACATTCTGGTCGCAGCCGGCGAATCCGGTGCAGCCCAGGTAGGACAAGTGGTGATGCTGGAGATTCTGCAGCACCCCGACAAACATGCGCAGCCGATCGGACGCATCGTCGAAGTGTTGGGCAACTATGCCGATCCCGGCATGGAGATTGAGATCGCGTTGCGCAAGCATGACCTGCCGTACGAGTTTCCCAAGGATGTCGAAAAGCAGGCCAAAGCGATTTCTCCTGTTGTCGCCGCAGCAGATTGGGCTGGCCGCGAAGACATCCGCAACCTGCCGCTGGTCACCATAGACGGCGAAACCGCACGCGACTTCGATGACGCGGTGTATTGCGCGCCGGAGCAGGGCGGCTACCGCCTGGTGGTGGCGATCGCCGATGTCAGCCACTACGTGCAGACCGGCGACGCGCTGGATAGAGAGGCGATCTTGCGCGGAAACTCGGTGTACTTTCCGCGCCGCGTGATCCCGATGCTGCCGGAGGAATTGTCCAACGGTCTGTGCTCGTTGAATCCCAACGTGGATCGTCTGTGCATGGTGTGCGACATGCATATCAGCAGCAGTGGCGATATCGAAAGATACCGCTTCTATCCGTCGGTGATGCATTCGCAGGCGCGCCTGACTTACACCCAGGTCGCGGCGATGCTGGCCGAGCCGGATGGCGAGCTGGCCAAGAGCAACGCGGCTATCGTGCCGCATCTGCAGCATCTCTATGAGTTGTTCCAGAAACTGTTGCATGCGCGCGCCAAGCGCGGCGCGATCGACTTCGAGACGGTCGAGACGCAGATGATTTTCACTGACCAGGGCAAGATCGAACGCATCGTGCCGGTGGTGCGCAATGACGCGCACAAATTGATCGAGGAGTGCATGCTGGCGGCGAACGTGTGCGCGGCGGGCTACTTGCAGGATAATCAGCACACCGTGCTGTATCGCATCCATCAGGGGCCGACACCGGAGAAGCTGGAAATGTTGCGCGAATTCATGAAGGAATTCGGTCTGCAACTGACCGGTGAAGACGATCCGCAGGCTGCTGATTATTCCAAGCTGCTCAAGCGCATCAAAGGCCGCCCCGATGCCGGGTTGCTGCAAATGGTGATGCTGCGTTCGTTGCGCCAGGCCAAGTACGAGCCGGAAAACATCGGGCACTTCGGTCTTGGTTACGATGCGTACACGCATTTCACTTCGCCGATACGCCGCTATCCGGATCTGCTGGTGCATCGCGCCATCAACGCCGTGCTGCAAGGCAAGAAATACACGCCGGCGCAGAAATGGGGCGAACTGGGCGCGCATTGCTCGATGACCGAACGCCGCGCCGACGACGCCACCCGCGATGTCGAAGCCTGGCTGAAATGTTTTTACATGCGCGACCATCTCGGCAGCGTGTTCCCCGGCACGGTTTCTTCGGTCACCAGTTTCGGCATGTTCGTGTCGCTGGATGATTTATATGTTGAAGGGCTGGTACACATCTCTGAATTGGGCAAGGATTATTTTCACTTCGATGCAACCAAACACCAGTTGCTGGGCGAGCGCACCGGACAGCGCTATCGCCTCGGCGACCGGGTAGAAGTGCGCGTGGTCAAGGTGGACATGGAAAGCACTAAGGTCGATTTTGTGCTGCATGATGTCAGCGAAGATGCTGAGCAGGGACATGCTGCCAAGCCGGTGAAAAAATCCTCTGAAGGTAAATCCGGGTCACGTAAACCAGCCGGTGGCAAAAAACGGCATGGCTGATCTGCGCCTGATCTACGGCTTTCATGCCGTGACCGCGCGTATCCGCCAGAATCCCGATGGCGTGCAGGAAATCTATCTGCAGGCGCAGCGCCATGATCCCCGTATGCGCGACCTGATCAAGCTCGCCGAAACCAATGGCGTGCGCATCATCCCGATTGAAGCTGCGCGCCTTGATGGCATGGCCGGCAATGCGCGGCATCAGGGCGTCGCAGCGCGGGTTGATGCGGCGCAGCGCGTGCAACATTTGGAGGATGTGCTCGACACCCTCAGCGAACCGCCGTTACTGCTGGTGCTGGATGGCGTGCAAGACCCGCATAATCTCGGCGCCTGTCTGCGCAGCGCCGATGCGTTCGGCGTGCATGCGGTGATCGCGCCGAAGGATCGCGCGGTAGGAATTACAGCGACAGTCGAGAAGGTCGCCTGCGGCGCGGCGGAGACTATTCCTTATATTACAGTAACGAATCTTGCGCGCACCCTGCGCGATTTGAAGGAGCGCGACATCTGGGTGGTCGGTGCGGCGGGCGAAGCGGAGAAGGATCTGAACGGCTTCAAACACACTGGCGCACTGGCCTGGGTGTTGGGCGCGGAAGGCGAAGGCTTGCGCCGCCTGACGCGCGAAACTTGCGACGAACTGGTGCGCATCCCGATGCTGGGCAGCGTGGAAAGCCTGAACGTTTCGGTCAGTGCCGGTATCTGCCTGTTCGAGGCAAGAAGGCAGCGAAAGCAATTGTAGGGTGCGTTCCACGCATCATGGTGCGCGCAGCGCACCCTACGGCGCAGGCAAACCTGTAGGGCGGGCACGTTGTTGTGCCCACGCGGTGGCTCTGTTCGACCGCGTGGCAAACAATAAAACCGTTTACCCACCCTTGCCCGATGGATACCATGAGGAGAAATGAACATGATATTTCGTGATCGGGAAGATGCAGCGCGCCGTCTGGCGGAAGCGCTTGCGCAATATCGCGGACAGAACCCGCTGGTGCTGGCGATACCGCGCGGCGCGGTGCCGATGGCGAAGATCATCGCCGATGAATTGGGTGGCGAAGTGGACGTGGTGCTGGTGCGCAAAGTGCGCGCGCCGGGCAACCCGGAATTTGCGATCGGTGCGGTGGACGAGACCGGCTGGACCTATCTCGGCGACTATGCCGGGCAGGTGGGTGGCAGTTCGCAATACATCGAAGCCGAGAAGGAAGCGCAACTCAAGGTGATGCGCGAGCGGCGCGCCAGCTATACCCCGATACG
>JANONV010000166.1:0-5638 GCA_031421015.1 Gallionella sp.
TCATCAACGGTCAGCCCGCCGAGCGGGGGA
This sequence comes from Gallionella sp., assembly GCA_031421015.1. Lineage (GTDB taxonomy): Bacteria > Pseudomonadota > Gammaproteobacteria > Burkholderiales > Gallionellaceae > Gallionella. The sequence continues at coordinate 31 of JANONV010000166.1, forward strand.
AGCTTGTTTTTCATCGCGTGAATTATAGCCCTCTCAGGTACGCTCCGGGCATCGTGAAAAAACTTTTATAGCGCGGCCAAAAAGTGTTTAAAATGCGCCGCAGGGAGAAACAATTATGCAAACTGAGCAGATCACCACCAGAATGGACGCGCCGCACTTCGAGTTGCCGGATGCCGACATGCAAACTTTCAGCATCGCCTCGCAGCTTGGAAAAAAGAATATCGTGCTGTATTTCTACCCCAAGGACGATACGCCGGGCTGCACCCTGGAGGCCAATGAGTTCAGTAATCTCGAAGAGGAATTCGCCAAGTTCGATACCTTCGTGATCGGCATCAGCCGCGATGACTGTCTGAGCCATGCGTCGTTCCGCGACAAATACGGCCTGTCGGTATTGCTGCTTTCCGATCCCGATGCGCGCGTCTGCAAGCGCTATGGCGTGATGTATGAAAAGGAAGTGGATGGGCAAAAGAAAATATCCATCAAGCGTTCCACTTTCGTCATAGATAAGCAGGGCAAGCTGCGCCATGTCATGTACGGCGTGCAAGCGCACGGACATGCGCAGGAAATTCTCAACTTGATTAAGGATCTGAAATGAAGCTCGCCGAAATGAAAATCGCCAAGGATACCGTCGTCACCCTGCGCTACGAACTGTTCGATTCGAGCGGCGATTTGCTGGAAAAAATCGAAGCCCCGATCAGCTACCTGCATGGCGGTTACGACGGCATCTTTCCGCTGGTCGAAGAAGCTCTGCACGGTAAAGGCCTCGGCGATCAAATCAGCGTCACCATGCAACCCGATGATGCTTTCGGCGAATACGAACACGACCTGGTCGAAGTCGAAGCGCGCAGCTCATTCCCGAAAGAAGTCGCCGTCGGAATGCAATTCGAAGGCGGCCCGGAAGGCGCCGACGATGACGACTGCCTGCTGTTCACCGTGATCGAAGTGACCGACGACGAAGTGACCGTGGACGGCAATCATCCGCTGGCCGGCAAGACACTCACCTTTAATTGTACCGTGACGGGCGTGCGTCCGGCCACGGCGGCGGAGTTGGCGCATGGGCATGTGCATGATGAAGGTGGCGGCCACCTGCACTAAGGACACCTCTAAAAATCCACATTTTAGTTCCGGCATAACCTGAAGGTTAGCCGGAACTAAAATTTTTTCCGCGCCTTGCATTTGGGCGAAATCTGGATTTTTAGAGGCGCCCTGAAGGATAGCGGACGCACCTTCATGCAACCCGGACCACCGCAAGGCATGGACAGTCCCCGTCCGGCCGTTCGCTGTCATGTTCCCGGTTGTAACCCGACCATTACTTGCTATCATGTGGCCGTCGAGCTGCAATATACAGGGGGTAGTAAAAATGGGGCACGAAATCAGCCAATTCGATATTCCGGGCATTCAATTGCCGGCAACCAATGCACGGTCAAGAGCGGGCATGAGGAAAGACATCGGCGTGGCGAAAATCACCCATACGATTTTCGGCAGGGTCAGGGTTCGCATCATCCGCGAACAGGACAAAAAACGCCGCGCATGGTTGTTGACAGCGCTGGCGGTCACGGCGCTGGCTGTAGCGGCATGGCAGGGGTGGATCGCAATAAACCGAACCAGCGCGCCGCCCTTAAGCACAATACGGGTAAGTGAGCCAGCTTACCAACCCGAATACATCCCGCCCTCAGTCACCCCGCAGCCAGTGGGGAGCAAACCGGGAACGCCACCGCAAAACGACATCAACAACCCGGCGACCAGCCGGAAGAGCGCGCCACAACCACCCGGTTTGAAGGCATCCGAACCAATGGCTGCGCAGCCGGTTACGGCCAAACCGTTACAGCCCCCCAAGCTGACAGCCACTATCCGGCCCGCAGTTCCAACCGTTGCGACACCTCCCGCCGCGCGGCCTGTGGCAAACAGACCAGCGACCGTCGCCCAGCCTGTCGAGCCGTTGATCGGGGAAGACGCCTCGAACCCATCGCCAGCGGGCGACAATCAACCACCGGATACAGTCAACGCGCAGCCTTAGCCGAGAGAAGACTGCGCAAACATTTCGCCCCTGACCCTCATGGCGCCCGGTTAAGGATTTGACGGCTCTAAAATGTTGGGGTTTGTACTACTTGTTACGGCACACAAGCTGCGCAGGTCGGGCTATGCCCGACTGCGCCCGACATGGTGGGCGTAGCCCACCCTACAAAACCTGCTTTTTCAATTGATACAGTTTTTCCAACGCAGCTTTTGGACTCAGTTCATCCGGCTGTAATTCGCGCAGCAACTTCAACACCGGATGTTCTTCCGGTTCCGGCATCCCCGGTTTTTTGTCGAACAGATCGCCCTGCGGATTTTGCGCCGCGCTGTTTTGTTCCAGCTTGAGCAGTTGTTTCTTGGCAGCGCGGATGACATCGTTGGGCACGCCCGCGAGTGCGGCGACTTGCAGGCCGTAGCTTTGGCTGGCCGCACCTTCGTTGACGCTGTGCAGGAACACGATGCTGTGCTGGTGTTCGATGGCGGCGAGGTGGACGTTGGACAGTTGCGCGAATTCTTCGGCGAGGCGCGTCAGTTCGAAATAGTGCGTGGCGAATAGCGTGTAGCTGCGGTTCTTTTCCAGCAGGTGTCGCGCGATGGCGTAGGCGAGCGCGAGGCCGTCGAAGGTGGAGGTACCGCGCCCGATCTCGTCTACCAGCACCAGGCTTTTTTCGGTGGCGTTGTGCAGGATGTTGGCGGCCTCGGTCATCTCGACCATGAAGGTGGAGCGTCCGCTGGCGAGGTCGTCGGATGCGCCGATGCGGGTGAAGATCTGGTCGATTTCGCCCAGCACCGCTTCCTGTGCCGGGACGAAGCAGCCGATGTGCGCGAGCAGGGCGATCAATGCGACCTGGCGCATGTAGGTGGATTTGCCGCCCATGTTCGGGCCGGTGATCAGCAACATGCGCCGTGCTTCGTTCAGTGTGGTGTCGTTGGGCGTGAATTGGCCTTGATCCTTTTCCATGGCTTGCGCCTCCACCACCGGATGGCGTCCTTGCGTGATGCTGATTTGCATCTCGTCGCCGAATCGCGGCGCGCTGAAATTCAGCGTGGCGGCGCGTTCGGCGAAGGTGGCGAGCACATCCAGTTCGGCGATGGCGGCGGCGATGCGCTGCAAGGCTGCGATGTGCGGCGCGAGTTGTGCCAGCAGTTGTTCGTAAAGAAATTTTTCGCGCGCCAAAGCGCGGTCGTTGGCGGACAACGCTTTGTCTTCGAAGGTCTTGAGTTCCGGCGTGATGTAGCGTTCGGCGTTCTTCAATGTCTGGCGGCGGCGGTAATCGTCCGGCACGTTAACACTTTGCGCGTGCGTGACCTCGATGTAGAAGCCATGCACGCGGTTGTATTCGACTTTTAGCGTGGCGATGCCGCTGCGCGCGCGTTCACGCGCTTCCAGTTCGAGCAGGAAAGCGCCGCAGTTGTTCTGGATGCCGCGCAACTCGTCCAGTTCGGCATCGAAGCCGTCGGCGATGACGCCGCCTTCGCGCAGGACGGAGGAAGGTTCGTCGCGCAGCGAGTTTTGTAAAATTGCGGCAAGCTGCGCATCAGCTTGCAGGGCATCGGCCAGCGTTTTGACCAAGGGCGAATCACACGCGGCCAGCGTGACGCGCAATTGCGGCAAAGTGCACAGCGTGTCGCGCAATCCGGACAGGTCGCGCGGCCGCGCGCTGCGCAAGGCGATGCGCGCGGTGATGCGCTCCACGTCCACGCAGGGTTTGAGTTGGTCGTGGAGGTGGCTATGCAAAGAACAAACCCCTCCCGGCCTCCCCAACCCCCCACCCCCCTTGTCAGGGGGAGAAACAGGGGAGGTGCCAATACTGCCCGCTCCTCTAACTCCTCCCCTGACAAGGGGAGGCCGGGAGGGGTTGGGGGTTAGGGAGGAGTCTTGCAGCGCGCCGACCGCATCGAGCCGTGCGCGCAAAATCGCACGATCACGCAGCGGATGATGCAGCCAGTGGTGCAACAGGCGGCTGCCCATGTTGGTGGCGCAGGTGTCGAGCAGCGACAGCAGGGTGGGGGCGGGTTCTCCGCGCAGCGTCTGGGTGATTTCCAGATTGCGCCGCGTGCTGGCATCCATGCGCACGTAGCGATCCGCGCTGTATACCTGCAAGCTGCGGATGTGGCTGATGGCTTGACCTTGGGTGAGCTTGGCGTAACCGAGCAGCGCGCCGGCGGCTTCCAGTCCTACGCTGTAATCGTCGCAGCCGAATCCAGCCAGGTCGCGCGTGGCGAATTGTTGGCACAGTGCGCGCCGCGCTGTGTCCAGTTCGAAATGCCAATCAGGAAGGAACTTCAGCGCAGCATGAGCTCCTTCCCCCACCCTAACCCTCCCCCGGAGGGAGAGGGGATGTTCGCTGGATGATTGCAGATTTTCTGAATAAAGAATTTCCGAAGGTTGCAGGCGTTCCAGTTCGGCAGGTAGATTTTCGGAGGAAGTCTCGCAAATGAAAAATTGTCCCGATGCCAGATTCAGCCAGGCCAACCCAACCCATCCCGGCCTCCCCAACTCCTCCCCAGCCCTCCCCAACCCCCCAGCCCCCTTGTCAGGGGGAGAGCCAGGGGAGGGAGCAGAGATCGCCAGCAGCAGGCTGTCGCGTTTTTCTTCGAGCAGCGCGGAATCGGTCAGCGTGCCGGGGGTCACGATGCGCACTACCTTGCGCTCTACCGGACCTTTGCTGGTGGCCGGGTCGCCGATCTGTTCGCAGATCGCAACTGACTCGCCGAGGCGTACCAGCCGCGCCAGATATTGTTCGGCGGCGTGATAAGGCACGCCCGCCATCTTGATCGGCTGGCCGTTGGATGCGCCGCGCTGGGTCAGCGTGATGTCGAGCAGTTTGGCGGCGCGCGCCGCATCTTCATGGAACAGCTCGTAGAAATCTCCCATGCGATAGAACAGCAGCATATCGGGATGATCTGCCTTGATGCGCAAGTACTGCTGCATCATCGGTGTGTGTGTTTCGGCCATGACTAAACGTTAGCCTGTTAAGCCTTTGGTGAGATGTGGCGCGATCACTTGCAGCAGCAGCGGGTGGATGTTGGGGTTGCCCGCGCAGACGTGCCCGGTTTCAAGATAGGTACCGTTGCCGCTCAGGTCGCTGACCATGCCGCCCGCTTCGGTGATCAGCAGACAGCCGGCGGCCATGTCCCAGGGTTTGAGTCCGGTCTCGAAAAATCCGTCATAGCGTCCGGCCGCCATCCACGCCAGATCCAGCGAGGCGGAACCGGGGCGGCGCAGGCCGGCGGTCTTTTGCATCAACTCTTTGAAAATGCTGAGGTAGGCGTCCAGGTGTTCGAACCGGGTGTAGGGGAAGCCGGTGCCGATCAGGCTGTCGGCAAGGTGCAGGCGTTTGGTGACGCGCAGGCGTTTGTCGTTAAGGTACGCGCCGCGTCCGCGCGTGGCGGTGAACAGTTCGTTCTTGACCGGGTCGTACACCACGGCCTGGGTGAGTATGCCTTTGTGCTGCAAGGCGATGGACACGGCGAATTGCGGGAAGCCGTGCAAAAAGTTGGTGGTGCCATCCAGCGGATCGATGATCCAGAGAAACTCCGATTCGCCTTGGCTGCCGCTCTCTTCTGCTAGAATCGCGTGGTCCGGATA
>JANONV010000167.1:0-2604 GCA_031421015.1 Gallionella sp.
TCCTCATGCAGCGCGCGGATCGCATCCAGTGTGGAATCCTTGATTGGATCGGCCACCCCGATCAGTCCCGCCGCTCGGCCATCTATCGCCAGCAGCATCACCGTCTGTCCGTCGCCGCGCAACGTGTCGGCGCGCGTCGCCAGTTCGCCGGGGGCGATACCCAATTCTTCGAACAGCTTGAGGTTGCCCAACACGACCGTGCGGCCTTCGACCGTCCCCGCCACGCCCTTGCCGGTGTACGAACGGAACTCGCTGACTGTTGCAAGCGATAATTTTTTTTCCTGCGCACCGTTGACGATCGCCGCTGCCAGCGGATGTTCGCTGGCACGCTCCAGACTGGCGCCCAGACGCAGTACCTCACCTTCGTTGAATCCGGCAAGTGGAACGACCGAGGTCAGTTTTGGCTTGCCCTCGGTCAGCGTGCCGGTCTTGTCCACCACCAGCGTGTTCACCTTTTCCATGGTTTCCAGCGCCTCGGCATTTTTTATCAGCACGCCCGCCAACGCGCCGCGCCCGGTGCCGACCATGATGGACATCGGCGTGGCTAATCCTAATGCACAAGGACAGGCGATAATCAGCACCGCCACCGCGTTGACGATGGCGTGCGCCAGGCGCGGCTCGGGACCCCAGATGCCCCACACGACCAGCGTGGCGAGCGCAACTCCCACCACCGCCGGAACGAAATAGCCCGAGGTGACATCGGCCAGGCGCTGGATCGGCGCGCGCGAACGCTGCGCCTCGCTCACCATGTGCACGATCCGCGCGAGCAGCGTGTCGGCGCCGACGCGCTCGGCGCGCATCAACAGGCTCCCCGTGCCATTCATCGTGGCGCCGATCAGCCGCGCGCCCGTAGTTTTTTCCACCGGGATGGATTCGCCGGTCACCATGGATTCATCCAGCGCGCTGGTTCCTTCCAGCACGATGCCATCCACCGGCACCTTCTCGCCGGGACGCACGCGCAGCACGTCGCCCGGCTGCACTTGCTCCAGAGGGATGTCTTCCTCGCTGCTGTCAGCACGCACGATGCGCGCGGTCTTGGGCGCAAGACCGAGCAGCAATTTGATCGCGGCGCTGGTCTTGCTGCGCGCGCGCAACTCCATCACCTGCCCCAGCAGCACCAACGCCATGATCACCGCAGCGGCCTCGAAATAAACCGGCACCGTGCCCATCATGCTGCGCATCGCGGGCGGAAATATTCCCGGCAGCAGCATCGCCACTACGCTATAGATCCACGCCACGCCGACGCCCAGCGCGATCAGGGTGAACATGTTGAGGCTGCGGTTGACCACGGAAGCCCAACCGCGCTGGAAGATCGGCCAGCCGCCCCACAGCACGACCGGTGTCGCCAGGGCGAATTGCAGCCATTGCAACATCGTCATCGAGACAAAATCCGGCATGGCTTGCGGCGCAAGATCGAAAACCGTTGCCATCACGAATACCGGCAAGGCCAGCGCCGCGCTGACCCAGAAGCGCCGCGTCATATTGTCCAGCTCGGGATTTTCCTCCTTGGCGGCGACTGTTCTTGGTTCGAGTGTCATGCCGCAAATCGGACAATTGCCTGGTTCGCTGCGCACCACTTCCGGGTGCATCGGGCAAACGTATTCGGTGACATCCGGCCTTGCCGGAACGGGATTTACCGGCTCCAGCGCCATGCCGCACTTGTGACACGAACCGGGTGTGGCCTGATGTACCTCGGGATCCATCGGACAAATATAGCCGCCGGCAGATATAGCAGTAGATGCAGGTGTCGGGACAGGGTTGAGATATTTATCGGGATCGGCAGAAAACTTTTCCACGCAGTGTTGCGAACAGAAGTAATAGCGCTCGCCTGCATGTTCCAGGCTGCGCCCCGACCCGGTGTCGACTTTCATGCCGCATACGGGATCTGTAGTTGTACTCATGATCTGTTCCTTTCAAACGCGTTCATCGGAATTCGCTACGCGGAAAACAGGCGTATCGCCAGACTGCATACATTTGGCTGCCACCATTTCGCGCAGTGTAGTCTGTTCAGCCAAAAATGCCTGCACTGCCGCCGGATCGAATTGAGTGCCGCTCATTTTGACGATTTCTGCGAGAGCCTGATCGAATGACAAGGCCTTGCGATAAGACCGATCGGAGGTCATCGCGTCCAGCGTGTCGATCAGCGCGAACAGCCGCGCTCCCAGAGAAATCTGTTCGCCCTTGAGCCCGCGCGGATAACCTGTTCCATCAAAACGCTCCTCATGGCTGAGCACGATTTCGGCGGCTTGCTCCATACCCGGAATCTGCGCCACGATGCGGTGTCCTTTTTCGGGATGGGTACGCATTTCCAGCCATTCATCTTCGTTGAGCGCCCCCTGTTTCAACAAAATTGCATCCGCTATCCCGATCTTGCCCAGATCGTGCAGCAAAGCGCCCCAGTAAATCTGGCGCAGTTGACCAGGGTCGGCGGTAAAGCGGCGCGCCAGCACCAGGGTATGACAGGCCACCCGTCTGGAATGAGCGCCGGTTTCATGCTCGCGGATATCCAAAGCTTCGGCCAACGCCTCGGCGAATGTCGCATCTGCACGTTCCAGAATATCTGCTTCTGCATTCATGTTCACCTCGACCATGCCGCTAACGGCA
>JANONV010000168.1:0-3196 GCA_031421015.1 Gallionella sp.
CCAAGCCCACGGTCAAGGAAGTGAAAGAGCAGGAAGTCTATATGGGTGAAATTCCGCTGATGACCCATACCGGTTCGTTTGTGATCAACGGCACCGAGCGCGTGATCGTTTCCCAGTTGCACCGTTCGCCCGGGGTGTTCTTCGAGCATGATCGCGGCAAAACGCATTCCTCCGGCAAGCTGCTGTTTTCCGCGCGCATCATTCCTTATCGCGGTTCCTGGCTGGACTTCGAGTTCGACGCAAAGGACTACGTATACTTCCGTATCGATCGCCGTCGCAAGATGCCGGTCACCATCCTGTTGCGCTCGCTGGGCTATAGCAACGAAGACATGCTCAAGATGTTCTTTGAGTTCGACGCATTTCACCTCGGCAAGAAAGGCATTCAGTTCGAAGTGGTGCCGGAGCGTTTGCGCGGCGATATCGCGCGCTTCGATATATTGGGCAAAACCGGCAAGGTCATTGTCGCCAAGGACAAGCGCATCACGGTGCGCCATATCCGCGAAATGGAAGAGGCAGGCATATCCAAGCTGGATGTATCCGAAGAATTCATGATTGGACGCGTGATTGCGGAAAATGTGGTGGATAAGGATAGCGGCGAGATCATCGCCAACGCCAATGACGAGATCACCGAAGCGTTGCTGCACAGCCTGCAAGCAGCCGGCATCAAAAAAATTCATACCTTGTACACCAACGATCTGGATCAAGGCGGGTTCATTTCGCAAACCCTGCGCACCGATGAAAGCACCGATCAATGGACGGCGCGCGTGGCAATTTATCGCATGATGCGCCCCGGTGAGCCGCCTACCGAAGACGCAGTAGAAAATTTGTTCAATGGGCTGTTTTTCAATGACGAGCGTTATGACTTGTCGGTGGTTGGCCGGATGAAATTCAATCGTCGTGTCGGGCGCGAGGAATTGACCGGCGCATCGATTTTGTCGAACGAAGACATCGTCGCGGTGGTGAAAATTCTGGTCGATCTGCGCAATGGACGCGGCGAAATTGACGACATCGATCATCTCGGCAATCGCCGTGTGCGCGCCGTGGGCGAGTTGGCGGAAAACACTTTCCGTGCCGGTCTGGCGCGTGTGGAACGCGCGGTCAAGGAACGCCTCGGTCAGGCCGAAACCGATAACCTGATGCCGCATGATCTGATCAACGCCAAGCCGATCTCGGCGGCGGTCAAGGAATTTTTCGGCTCCAGCCAGTTGTCGCAGTTTATGGATCAAACCAACCCGTTGTCCGAGATCACCCACAAGCGCCGCATTTCCGCGCTGGGGCCGGGCGGATTGACCCGCGAACGCGCCGGTTTCGAGGTGCGCGACGTGCATCCGACCCACTATGGCCGCGTCTGCCCGATCGAAACACCGGAAGGCCCGAACATCGGGCTGATCAACTCGCTGGCGCTGTATGCGCGCACCAACGAATACGGCTTCATCGAAACGCCGTACCGCAAGGTGACCAAGGGCAAGGTGTCTGATGAAGTCGATTATCTGTCAGCGATTGAAGAGGGTAAATTCACCATCGCTCAGGCGAATGCCGAGTTGGACAAGAAGGGCCACTTTACCAACGACATCGTGTCGGCGCGCCATCACAATGAATTTGTGCTGGCCGCTCCCGACCAGATGGAATACATGGACGTGTCGCCTTCGCAGGTGGTGTCGGTCGCTGCTTCGCTGATTCCATTTTTGGAACACGATGACGCCAACCGCGCCTTGATGGGCGCCAACATGCAGCGCCAGGCGGTGCCTTGCCTGCGTGCGGAAAAACCGCTGGTGGGTACCGGCATCGAGCGCACCGTGGCGGTGGACTCCGGCACCACCGTGCAGGCCTGGCGCGGCGGGCGCATTGATTACGTGGATGCCGCCCGTATCGTGGTGCGCGTCAACGACGATGAAACCACCGCCGGCGAAGTCGGGGTGGATATCTACAATCTGACCAAGTACACACGCTCCAACCAGAACACCAACATCAACCAGCGTCCGCTGGTCAAGGTGGGCGATGTGATCTCACGCGGCGACGTGGTGGCGGACGGCGCTTCCACCGATATGGGCGAACTGGCGCTCGGCCAGAACATGCTGGTCGCGTTCATGCCGTGGAACGGTTACAACTACGAGGACTCGATTTTGATCTCCGAGCGCGTTTCGGCGCAGGATCGCTTTACCTCTATCCATATCGAAGAGTTGACCGTCGCCGCACGCGATACCAAGCTTGGCTCGGAGGAAATCACCCGCGATATTCCGAATCTGGCCGAAGCGCAGCTGGCGCGTCTGGACGAATGCGGCATCGTGCATATCGGCGCGGAAGTCGCAGTCGGCGACGTGCTGGTCGGCAAGGTGACGCCCAAAGGCGAGACCCAGTTGACACCGGAAGAGAAATTGCTGCGCGCGATTTTCGGCGAGAAGGCTTCGGACGTCAAAGACACCAGCCTGCGTGTGCCGACCGGCAGCACGGGAACGGTGATCGACGTGCAGGTGTTCACGCGCGAGGGACTGCAACGCGACAAGCGCGCCCAGCAGATCATCGATGACGAACTGAATCGCTACAAAAAGGATCTGGTGGATCAGATGCGCATCGTGGAGGCCGACGTGTTTGCGCGTATGGAAAAGCTGTTGCACAACAAAGTGGCCAACGGCGGACCGAAGAAGCTGGCCAAGGGCACCAAGCTGAGCCGCGACTATCTGCATGGCATCGAGCCTCATCAGTGGTTCGATATTCGCATCGCCAACGATGAAGTGGCTGCCCAGATGGAGCAGGTCAAGGAAAGTCTGGCGCAGAAGCGTGCCGAATTCGACGCCGCGTTCGAGCTGAAGAAGAAAAAACTGACCCAGGGCGACGAGCTGCAAGCCGGCGTGCAGAAGATGGTCAAGGTGTATGTCGCGGTGAAGCGTCGCCTGCAACCCGGCGACAAGATGGCCGGTCGTCACGGTAACAAGGGTGTGGTGTCGCGCATCGTGCCGGTGGAAGACATGCCCTACATGGCGGATGGCACGCCGGTCGATGTGGTGCTGAATCCGCTCGGCGTGCCGTCGCGGATGAACATCGGCCAGATTCTCGAAACTCACCTGGGCTGGGCAGCCAAGGGCCTGGGCAAGAAGATCGACGAGATGCTGCAAACCAACGCCAAAATCGCCGAGGTGCGCAAGTTCCTCAACAAGATCTACAACCATCACAACGGTCAGAGCGTTGATCTCGACGC
>JANONV010000169.1:0-9628 GCA_031421015.1 Gallionella sp.
CCCAATCAATCGCATACGCAACGCTACAACATCGCGGCGCGCTACCGCCCCGAGGCCGGCAAGACACTCAATCTCGGCTATCGCTTTATTCGCAACACCTCGCGTCTGGCCGATATTTCCGCACAATGGCCGCTGTCCAGCCGTTGGCATGCGGTGGGGCGCTGGAACTATTCGCTGCAGGACGACCGAATTCTGGAGGCGATCGCCGGGCTTGAGTATAATCAGAGCTGTTGGACGATGCGTCTCGTGGCGCAACGTTTCGCCACCGCCACGCAACAATACAATACCGGTATTTTCGTGCAGCTTGAGCTGAACGACCTGGTCAAGGTGGGCGCGGATCCTTTGAGCCTGCTCAAGCAAAGCGTGCCCGGCTATACCAAATTGAACGATAAACCAGCCGCTAACCCTTAGCGGGTGTTGCGACGATTACTGAAAACTGATTAATGAAAGCATGGGATGCGAATTAGTAAAACATTGATGGCGTGCTGCGCGTTGTTCGCGCTGCAAACCGCATATGGCGCCGGTGCGCCGCCCGCCGGAGTCGCGGGATCAATCCCTCCGCGAGCCGATCCGCAACAACAAGTCGGGGTGATCGATGCGGTGGTGGCGGTGGTCAACGATGACGTGATCACCCGCTACGAATTGGACGACCACCTGCGCACGGTGGTGCGCCAGTTGCAGAAACAAGGCACGCCGTTGCCCGCAGCGGAGATGCTGGAAAAACAAATTCTCGAACGCATGATCAACGATATGTTGCAGATGCAGTTCGCCAGTGAAAACGGGGTGCGCGTGAACGATACGCAGTTGGATCAGGCGATCACGCGCATCGCGCAGCAGAACGACTTCCCGTCATCGGTCGAATTCCGCGCCAGGCTGGAAGCGGATGGTGTGGATTTCAAGAAATTCCGCGAAGAGATACGCGGCGAAATCATTTCCACACGTTTGCGCGAGCGTGAGGTCGAAAGCAAGCTCGTCATCAGCGACGGCGAGGTGGACAATTATCTCGCCAGCAAAAAGGCGGGAAGCGGGGGAGAGGAGTTTCATCTTGCCCACATTCTGGTGGTGGTGCCGGAACAAGCCAGCGCGGAGAAAATCCAGGCCGCGCGCGAACGCGCCGAGCGGGCGCTGAGCCAGTTGAAAGGCGGAGCGGATTTTGCGCAGGTGGCGGCGGGCAGCTCCGACGCCAAGGACGCGCTGAAGGGCGGCGATTTGGGTTGGCGGCCCGGCGATCGCATTCCGCCGCTGTTTGCGAACGAGCTGCAAAACCTGCAACCCGGGCTAACCACCGCGGTGTTGCGCAGCCCGAGCGGATTTCACATTCTTAAACTGGTCGCGAAACGCAGCGGCAACGCGCCGGTGGTGATTACCCAAACCCATGCGCGGCATATTCTGATCAAGACCAGCGAGATCGTTTCCGAAAGCGAAGCCAACCGACGCCTGATGGAAATCAGGCAGCGCATCGAAAACGGCGCGGACTTCGCCGAACAGGCCAGGCGATATTCGCAGGATGGCAGCGCGCAACAAGGCGGCGATCTGGATTGGGTATCTCCGGGACAGACCGTGCCGGAATTTGAAGAGACGATGAACAAGCTGAAACCCGGGCAAACGGGCGCGGTGCAGACGCAGTTCGGCTGGCACCTGATCCAGGCGCTGGAGCGGCGCGATACCGATGTCAGCGTACAGCAGCAGCGCCAGCAGGCGCGCGTGGCGATCGGCACATTCAAATCGGATGAGTTGTATCAGGACTGGCTGCGCCAACTGCGCGACCGCGCGTTCGTAGAATATCGTCTCGAAGAGAAAAAGTAGCCGGTGAATGCCGCCGTGCTTTCTGCACCCTTAGTCGTTACCTCTGGAGAACCGGCGGGCATAGGCCCCGACCTGTGTGTTCAGCTTGCCGTTGCGCCGCCCGACATTCCCTTCGTCGTCATTGCCGATAAGAATTTGCTGCAACAGCGAGCCGCGCAACTTGGCATCAACTTGCAAGTGCGGGAAGTGGGAAGAGTGGAGAGCGCAGCGAGGGGCCGGGGAGAGCGCAGCGAGGGGTCGGAGAGTGGGGAGAAGCGAACCCCCACCCACTTACCACTTACTGACCCCTCGCTGCGCTCTCCCCACTTCCTATCGGTTATCCATGTGCCGCTTACAGTGCCATGTCACCCCGGCATGTTGAACGCTGCCAATAGCGAATACGTGCTGGCGACGCTGCAACGGGCTGTAAAGGGCTGCCTGACTGGAGAGTTCTCAGGAATGGTGACGGCGCCGGTGCACAAGGGCGTCATCAATGATGCGGGAATCCCGTTCACCGGCCATACCGAATTTCTCGCCGAACAGACCCACACCCAATCAGTGGTAATGATGCTGGTCGGCGGCGGGATGCGGGTAGCTTTGGCGACCATCCATTTGCCTCTGAAAAATGTCCCTGCTGCGATTACCGCTCCATTACTTGAAAATGTGCTGCGCATCATCCGGCGTGATTTGCAACGCCGCTTCGGCATCGCGCAACCGCGCATTCTGGTGGCAGGTCTGAACCCGCACGCGGGCGAAGGCGGCTATCTGGGGCGTGAAGAAATTGACGTGATGATCCCGGTGCTGGACAAGTTGCGGGCGGAAGGAATCAACGTCAGCGCACCGCTGCCCGCCGACACCCTGTTCACCCCGCACAAGCTGGCGCAATGCGACTGCGTGCTGGCCATGTACCACGATCAGGGTCTGCCGGTATTGAAGTACGCCAGCTTCGGGCGGGGCGTGAATGTCACGCTCGGGTTGCCGATCATCCGCACTTCGGTGGATCACGGCACGGCGCTGGACTTGGCGGGGATCGGCAAGGCCGACAGCGGCAGCCTGCTGGAAGCGATCAAACTCGCGGCCCAGATGGCGAAATATGAGCTGGCGCGACACGAGCGTGCATAAAGCCAAGAAAAAATTCGGCCAGAACTTCCTTGTTGATGAGCAGATCATCGCCGACATCATTGCCGCGATCCGACCGGAACCGGAAGATCGCATGGTGGAGATCGGGCCGGGCCTGGGCGCGCTGACCCGCCCGCTGCTGAAGAGATTGAATCATCTGCATGTGGTGGAGATCGACCGCGATATCATCGCGCAGTTGGAGCATGATTATCCGCAAGCAAACGTAGGGTGCGTTCCACGCACCATGGTGCGCACAGCGCACCCTACCACCCATGCCAAATTGACCATTCATGCCGGGGACGCATTGGAATTTGATTTTGCGACGCTACCCGCACCGCTGCGCATCGTGGGCAACCTGCCCTACAACATCTCTTCGCCGCTGCTGTTTCACTTCGCCGCTTATGCCGAACGTATTCGCGACATGCACTTGATGCTGCAAAACGAAGTGGTCGAGCGCATGGTGGCCGGGCCTTCCACGCCTGCATACGGGAGGCTGTCGGTGATGCTGCAATACCGCTTCCGCATGGAAAAATTGCTCGACGTGCCGCCGGAATCTTTTCGCCCCGCACCCAAGGTGGACTCCGCCGTGGTGCGCATGACTCCTCTGCCCGCACAAGATTTCCCCCTTACACAAAGGGGGGCAGGGAGGGGGTTGGTGCGCAATGAAAAATTATTTTCTGAAATCGTCAAAGCGGCGTTCGGTCAACGCCGTAAAACCCTGCGCAATACGCTGCGCAATTATCTGAATGAAGAAGATTTTGCGCAGCTCGGCATAGATGCGCAACTGCGCGCGGAAAATCTCGGTGTGACAGAATTCGCAAAAGTGGCAAATTATCTGGCCGCGCAGATAACGTGAAACTCGCGCAGCGATTCAGATATTGACAATCGTTTTTCTCGTTCGCCCGGCTTCGCCCCCCTCGCTGCGCTCTCCCCGCTTGCGGGAGAGGATTGAGGTGAGGGTGTTTTTGCCCCCTCTCCCACCGGGGGAGGGTTGGGGTGGGGGAAACGGGCATGGCAAGTTTCATCATCAGGAGTGGCAAACTTGCCATGCCCGTTAGGGTAGAATGCGAAGCTGAATATCGCTTCTTCCGTTGCCTATACCATGTCCGAATCGTTTCCTTTAGTAATGAGTTTCGCCGCCACCGACCCCAGCGGGGGCGCCGGTTTGCAGGCTGACATTTTGACTATTTCCAGCATCGGTTGCCATCCGCTGTCGGTGGTCACGGCGATCACCGTGCAGGACACCGGCGGGGTGGACGATGTATTGGCGATGGATCCGGAATGGGTGATAGACCAGGCACGTGCGATGTTGGAAGACGTGCCGGTGGCGGCGTTCAAGATCGGCTTGCTCGGCAGTGTGGAAAACATCGCGGCGATCGCCGAGATATTGGCGGAATATCCCGATATTCCGCTGGTGCTGGACCCGGTGCTGGCGTCGGGACGCGGCGATGAATTGGCGAACGAAGACATGCTGGACGCGATGCGCGAGTTGCTGATCCCGCAGACCACCATCATCACGCCGAACAGCATGGAGGCGCGCCGCCTCGCGCTGGACGAAGATAATGAAGAGGACGACCCGACCCTTGAAGAGTGCGCCAAACGCATCTTGCAGATGGGCTGCGAATATGTGCTGATCACCGGCACGCATGAACAAACGCCCAAGGTCATCAATACGTTGTATGGCGAGAGCGGCGTGTTGCGCAGCGATAGCTGGGCGCGCCTGCCGGGGATCTATCACGGTTCCGGTTGCACCTTGTCTGCCGCGATCGCAGCGTTGTTGGCGCAGGACGTGGACATAGAGGAAGCGGTGAAAGAGGCGCAGGAATACACCTGGCAGACCCTGCACGCGGGTTTTCGTCCCGGTATGGGACAGTACATCCCCGACCGTTTGTTCTGGGCGCGCGGCGAAGAGGATGATGATGAACCACGGCCGGAGCGACCTAATTAAGGGCGGGATCAATAAGTTTCCGCCCCTTCAAGGGGCGGACGATTGCTTCCTCTCCCAAGGATTCAAAATTGACTTTCTCGTTTGTCCTTTCTCCCGCTTGCGGGAGAGAATTAGAGAGAGGGGTTCTGTGCGGGAGAGGATTGTGGAGAGGGCGGGAAGTGAGAGGATCTGAATCCAGCCATATTTCTCAACAGGCGATTAGCGGACTGTACGCAATTACTCCGGATGAACCGGACACGGCGGAGCTGTTGCGAAAAGTGAGGCTGGCCTTGCTGGGCGGGGCGCGGGTGTTGCAGTATCGCAATAAGGCCGCTACGCAGGCACTGCATATGGAACAAGCCCGTGCTTTGCGCGAACTGACGCACGAATTTTTAGTGCCGCTGATCATCAACGATGATGCGCTGTTAGCGCAACAATCGGCTGCGGACGGAGTGCATCTGGGTGGCGAAGACGGCAGCGTGGCTGCGGCGCGTGCGCGGTTAGGCAGCGGCAAACTCATCGGTGTGTCTTGCTATAATCGCCTGGCCTCGGCGCACGAGGCGGTAAGCCTGGGTGCGGATTACGTGGCGTTCGGCAGCTTTTTTCCCTCGACGGTGAAGCCGGAAGCGCTGTTTGCCGCAGCCGATCTGTTGCGGCAAGCACGCCGCGAGATCGCGGTTCCATTGGTGGCGATAGGCGGCATCACCGTACACAACGGCGCGCAGTTGCTGGAAGCCGGGGCAGACGCGCTGGCGGTGATTTCGGCAGTGTTCGGCGCGACGGATATTCAGGGCGCGGCGCGACGATTTTCGAATTTGAAATACGCTTAAAAATATTTTGGCAGGATTTAAAGAGCATGACTACACACAACCAACAACTTTTCGAGGCATCGCAAAAAGTCATTCCGGGCGGAGTGAATTCGCCGGTGCGCGCCTTCAAGTCGGTAGGCGGCACGCCGCTGTTTTTACAGCGCGGACAAGGCGCTTATGTGTGGGATGCGGATGGCAAACGCTACACCGATTATGTCGGCTCATGGGGGCCGATGATCGCCGGGCATTGCCATCCCGACGTAGTCAAGGCGGTGCAGGATGCGGCCGCTCAAGGCTTAGGTTTCGGCGCACCGACTGCGGGCGAACTGGAAATGGCGGAGCTGCTGTGCAAGCTGTTGCCGAGTTTGGAAATGGTGCGCCTGGTGAGTTCCGGCACCGAGGCCACGATGACGGCGATACGCCTGGCGCGCGGTTTTACTGGACGCAGCCGCATCGTCAAGTTCGAGGGTTGCTATCACGGGCATTCGGACGGATTGCTGGTCAAGGCCGGTTCCGGCGCGTTGACGTTCGGCCAGCCGAGTTCGTCCGGCGTGCCCGCCGAGATCGCGGCACTAACCACGGTGCTGGATTACAACGATGCGGCGGGGCTGGAGCGCGCCTTCGCCGACATGGGCAAAGAGATCGCCGCAGTGATCGTCGAGCCGGTGGCGGGCAACATGAATCTGATCACTCCCAAACCGGAGTTTTTGAATGCATTGCGCAGCCTGTGTACCCAATATGGCGCGGTTTTGATACTGGACGAAGTGATGACCGGCTTTCGCGTCAGCCTGCAAGGCGCGCAAGGTTACTATGGCATCAAGCCGGATCTGGTGACGTTGGGCAAGGTGATGGGCGGTGGTTTACCCGCTGCGGCATTCGGCGGGCGACGCGACATCATGCAATGCCTGGCGCCGCTCGGCGCGGTTTATCAGGCCGGCACGCTGTCCGGCAATCCGGTGGCGGTGGCGGCCGGAATGGCTACACTCAAGCTCATTCAAGCAAAGGGTTTTTACGAAAACCTGTCCAGACTGACCAAACAATTGACCGATGGCCTGACGACCAGCGCAAAAAAACAGGGCATTCAATTCTGCGCGCAAGCGGTGGGCGGCATGTTCGGCCTGTATTTCAGCAAGGCGGTGCCGACCGGCTACGCCGAGGTGATGAGCTGCGACAAGCAAGCGTTCAATCGTTTCTTCCACGCCATGCTGGACGCAGGCGTGTATCTCGCGCCGTCAGCCTTCGAGGCGGGTTTTGTTTCCGCAGCTCATACCGAGGCGGACATTGCGGCGACCATTGCGGCTGCGGACAAGATATTCGCGCACTGGAAGTAATGGGACTTTTTTCACAGGCGGCTTTTTACACCACCGTCAATCACATAAAAGATTTGCCGCTGCATGGCGGCAAGGAAGTGGCGTTTGTCGGGCGATCCAACGCGGGCAAGTCTAGCGCGATCAACACGCTGGCGAACCATGTGCGATTGGCCTACACCAGCAAAACCCCGGGGCGCACCCAGCATCTCAATTATTTTTCCCTTGGAAACAATAATGGCAACAATAATTTCCTGGTGGACCTGCCCGGCTACGGCTACGCCAAAGTGCCGCCCGAAAGCAAGCGCCATTGGGAAGGTTTGCTCAGCGAGTATTTGCAAACCCGCGAAGAATTGAGCGGACTGGTGGTGATTATGGATGCCCGCCATCCGCTGACTGAACTGGATGAAAACTTGCTGGACTGGTTCGCGCCGACCGGCAAGCCGGTGCATATCCTGCTCACCAAGTCCGACAAACTCAGCAGGCAACAAGCCACGTTAACTTTGAATCAGGTAAAATCCCATCTCGCCGAGCATTTTAGTTCCGACATCACGCCCGCAAGCGGGCATGAGTCTTCTCTGAAACTTCGTTTTCCGCAGTGCTCCGTGCAGTTGTTTTCCAGTTTGAAGAAGTTGGGCATGGAAGAAGCGGAAGCGGTGATCGCGGGGTGGTTTGAGCAGGGGGAGCTTGGCGGCGAGGGCGCCTCTATAAATTCAAAATCCTAAGCGAGACAAGGCGCGAGAGAAATTTTGACGCGCAGCATATGTTTGATATGTAAGCGGTAAAATTTCTTGAGCAACGCAGTATCGCGACGGAGTTTGGATTTATAGTGGTGCCCGAAAAAAAATGCCCCTGACCAAAGGGGGAGGTCAGGGGCAAAGCCTTAACAGAGTTAAGACACACGCTCAGGGAGGAGAAACGCGGAATGACTCACATCATTCATAGCGTCAGATAAGCCAATTCTAATTTAGTTCCAAAAATAGCCCCGATTAGGAAAAATCATGCAAATACCAGCACAATACCCCCACACCAGAATGCGCCGTATGCGCCGTGATGCATTTTCACGCGACTTGATGCGAGAGCATGTGCTCACACCGGCAGATTTGATTTACCCGGTCTTCGTGCTGGAGGGCAACAACCGCGTAGAGGATGTCAAGTCCATGCCCGGGGTGCAGCGCAAGACTCTGGATAAGGTATTGGCTGACGCAGAGCAATGCATGAAGCTGGGTATCCCCGCGATGGCCTTGTTTCCGGTGATAGCCGCGCCATTAAAAAGTCTGGATGCAAAGGAAGCCTACAACCCGGACGGTCTGGTGCCGCGCGCAGTGGCCAGCCTCAAGCAGCATTTCCCCGGGTTGGGCATCATCACCGATGTGGCGCTCGATCCCTACACCAGCCACGGACAGGACGGATTGATCGACGACAGCGGCTATGTGCTTAACGATGAAACCGTGGAAGTGCTGGCGCAACAGGCGCAGGTACATGCGCAGGCGGGCGCGGATGTGGTGGCTCCTTCCGACATGATGGACGGGCGCATCGCCGCAGTGCGTGCCGCGCTGGATCGCAAGGGCTGCATCCATACCCGTATTCTGGCGTACTCGGCAAAATACGCTTCCAGCTTTTACGGCCCGTTCCGCGATGCGGTCGGTTCCAGCGCCAATCTGGGCAAAGGCGACAAAAAAACTTACCAGATGGATCCGGCTAACTCCGACGAAGCGCTGCGGGAAGTGGGACTGGATCTGCAGGAAGGCGCAGACATGGTGATGATCAAACCCGGAATGCCGTATCTGGACATCGTGCGACGCGTCAAAGATGAATTCAACGCACCGACTTTCGTCTATCAGGTCAGCGGCGAATACGCCATGCTCAAGGCCGCCGCGCAGAACGGCTGGCTGAATGAACAAGCGTGCGTGCTGGAAGCGCTGCTGGCATTCAAGCGTGCCGGTGCGGATGGCATTCTCACCTACTTTGCGCTGGATGCCGCACGTTGGCTTAAGCTGTAGGTCGGGTTAGCGGCTTGCCGCGTAACCCGACGGATTTGATGCGCTTGCGTCGGGTTACGGTCTGCGACCTAACCCGACCTACGATGACTCAGTCCTCAGTCCTCAGTCCTGTTTCTATCATCTTTTCTACCGCCGCAATATCGGCATGGGTTCCCGGCTTGCGGCTGCCGTTGAAGCGCGCGTTCTCGGGCAGCAACACGAGGTGGGTCTGCGCGCCCGATTCGTCGGTCAGCGTGTAGCTCGGCACGGTTTCATCGCGTCCGCCCAGATGAACTTTCCATTCGCCGTCTTCGAAATCGATCTTGTGTTTGAGAAGAAACAACAACACCGCTTTTTCATCATCGCTGAACAGCATCAGGTTGATGTCCGACTGTTCGCCAGCCGTGCCGCTCAATACCGAGCCGGTCAGGTAGGGATGAAACTCCTCGAGCATACGCATGGTGGTCAAGGCTTCCTCGCGCAACTGGCGCAAAACTCTAGGATGACTTTCCCTTTGGAATAGAGTTCGAAAGCTATGCAGCGCGACATCGATTTCCTCGTTGCTGGGCAGATGCTGCGTGTCGCTCGCCCCCAGTTGTCTGGCGGCTTTGCGCTTGGCATAGGCATGATCGGTGATGCCGTCTTCGGCCATCAGCTTGGCGGCCTGATGCGCCAGTTGCTCGCGCATCAGGTCGCGCC
>JANONV010000170.1:0-3839 GCA_031421015.1 Gallionella sp.
GCAGCGTTTCCCGCTGGATGCCGCGATATTATTTTCTGACATACTCACCGTGCCGGATGCGATGGGTTTGGGATTGTATTTTTCCGATGGCGAAGGTCCAAAATTCGAGCGTCCATTGCGTGACGCGGCGGCGATCAAAGCTCTGCGCGTGCCGGACATCACCAAGGATTTGAAATATGTCACCGATGCCGTGACGCAGATCCGCAAGGCATTGAACGGCAGCGTGCCGCTGATCGGCTTTTCCGGCAGCCCGTTCACGCTGTCCTGCTACATGGTCGAGGGTGGCGGCAGCGACGATTACGCCAAAGTGAAGACCCTGATGTACAACGAGCCCAAGCTGATGCACCATATTCTCGAAGTCACCACGCAAGCGGTGATCGCCTACCTGAATGCGCAGATCGAAGCCGGTGCGCAAGCCGTGATGATCTTCGATTC
Source organism: Gallionella sp. (assembly GCA_031421015.1). Classification (GTDB taxonomy): domain Bacteria; phylum Pseudomonadota; class Gammaproteobacteria; order Burkholderiales; family Gallionellaceae; genus Gallionella. The sequence continues at coordinate 436 of JANONV010000170.1, forward strand.
CTGGGGCGGCGTGCTGTCACATGCGGCATTCCACGAATTCTCACTCGCGTATACGCAGCGCATCGTGGAAGGGCTGATCAAGGAGAAGGACGGCGTGAAAATCCCATCCATCGTGTTCACCAAGGGCGGCGGCCTGTGGCTGGAAAGTATCGCCAACACCGGCTGCGATGCGGTCGGTCTGGATTGGACCATAGACATCGGCGTCGCGCGCCAGCGTGTCGGCAACAAAGTCGCGCTGCAAGGCAACCTGGATCCCGCCGTGTTGTTCGCCTCACCCGATGCCATCCACACCGAAGTGGAACGCATCCTCGGCAGCTACGGCTACGGCAGCGGCCATGTGTTCAACCTGGGACACGGCATCTCGCAACACACCGACCCGGAACATGCGGCGGCGCTGGTAAAAGCTGTACACGAACTAAGCAAGAAATATCACTGAGCAGATATGTTTGCTTGAATAAAAAAGCCGCAGGTGTTCCTTGCGGCTTTTGCATTTCATCCGGTTTCGTAGGTTGGGTTAACGTTTTTTGCGTAACCCAACCTACAAAATCCCTACACCCAGTCCTTAGCCACCAGAAACTCTTCATACAACTTCGCTTCCGCCGAGCCATTCTCGGGATGCCAGTCATAACGCCATTTCACCAGCGGCGGCATGGACAGCAGGATGGACTCGGTGCGGCCGTTGGTTTGCAGGCCGAAGATGGTGCCGCGGTCGATTACCAGATTGAACTCGACATAGCGGCCACGCCGATACAACTGAAAATCGCGTTCGCGTTCGCCGTAGGGCGTGTCCTTGCGGCGCTCCAGGATCGGCACATAGGCGGACAGGAAGTGATCGCCGACGCTTTGCTGGATGGCGAACGCGGTGTCGAAATCGGGCGTGCTCAGGTCGTCAAAGAAGATGCCGCCCACGCCGCGCGGCTCGTTGCGGTGCTTGATGAAGAAATATTCGTCGCACCACTTTTTATATTTTTTATGCAGGTCATCGCCGAACGGCGCGAGCGAACTTTTGCAGGTCTGGTGAAAATGCACTGCGTCTTCCGCGTATCCGTAATACGGCGTCAGGTCCATGCCGCCGCCGAACCAGAACACCGGCGCTTCGCCGTCCTTCATCGCCACGAACATGCGCACGTTCATATGCACCGTCGGCGCATAGGGATTGCGCGGATGAAACACCAGCGACACGCCCATCGCTTCCCAGCGGCGTCCCGCAAGCTCGGGGCGATGCGCGGTGGCGGAAGGCGGCATGCTCTCGCCCGTCACATGGGAAAATGCCACGCCGCCGCGTTCCAGCGCATTGCCTTCCTCGAGGATGCAGCTTCTGCCGCCACCACCTTCGGGCCTGTCCCAACTGTCGCGGCGAAACTTTTTGCCGTCAACTTGTTCAAGACGCTCGACGATAAGGTCTTGCAGTTCGAACAGATATTCTCTTACGGCTGCGGAATTGAAGCTGCTCATGATTTCTCCGATTGGTTTCGTAATTAGTCGCGAATGATTCTACCATTTAACCATGTTTGAATTGTGGATGCTTTTTTGCGCTTGCCCACACTGCCCGGCAACACCCACACCTTGCGCCCGAACAAGCGCTGGCATTGCGCATAAGTTTTGGCGGGACGCTGCCCGCTGCGATTGGCGCCGGTGGAAACCAGCGCATGGTTCACGCCCCGGCAGAGTTGTTTGGCGAACGGATGCGCAGTCAGGCGCACCGCCAGCGTGTCATGTGCGCCGCGCAACCAGCGCGGTGCGGAGCGTTGTGTTGGCATCAGATAGGTGACGGCTTGCGCGCCATCGTTCTGCAATTTCGTTTGTTCCGCGAGAGTGAGCGGTTGAAGATAGCGCGCCACCTGCCGGTATGCTGACGCGATGAGTATCAGCCCCTTGCGTTGCGGGCGTTGCTTGAGTCTGATTCCAATGCTATTCCAAAACGACAATAATTTTGTAGGGTGCGCAAGCGCACCCTACGTAAGCAATACCCCCACGATATTGCACTATTGAAGGAGAAATTGAATGAGCAGCCGCTGTACCGCGATGCGGTTGTCCGGGTCGCAGCCCAGGCCGTAGCAGGATTCGGTGGGATAGGCGATCAGGCCACCGCGCTTGTGGTGGGCGGCGATGCGGCGATAGGGGATGGCAATACGATGCAAGCGCACCTCTCCGATTAAGCCCCCTCACCCCAGCCGGCTTCGCCCCCTCGCTACGCTCTCCCCGCTTGCGGGAGAGGGGTGCGCGTCAGCGCGGGAAAGGGTGTATTACTTCCGCCCGATGGCGCGGTAACCGATGTCGCGGCGCATCTGGCAACCGTCGAAGTGGATACTATCGGCGATCTCATAAGCACGCTTTTGCGCCATTTTCACCATAGTGCCCAGCGCAGTGACGCATAACACGCGTCCGCCGTTGGTGACCGTTTGTCCGTCTTGCATCATCGTTCCCGCATGAAACACATGCACATCGTCATCGGGCTTTTTCGGCAAGCCGGTGATGATATCGCCCTTGCGCGGCGTGCCGGGATAATTCGCAGCCGCCAGCACCACGCCCAGCGCAGTGCGCCTGTCCCATTCCGCTTCGACCTTGTCGAGTGTGCCGTTTACCGCGTGTTCGACCAGTGTCAGCAGATTGCTCTTCAGGCGCAGCATGATGGGCTGGGTTTCCGGATCGCCCATGCGACAATTGAATTCAAGCGCTTTGACGCCGCCCTGCGGGTCTATCATCAGCCCGGCATACAGGAATCCGGTGTAAGTGATGCCTTCCTGTTCCATGCCGCGCACCACCGGCTGGATCACTTCGCGCAGCACGCGCGCGTGAATTTCCGGCGTAACCACCGGCGCGGGCGAATACGCGCCCATGCCGCCGGTGTTGGGGCCGTGGTCGCCATCCAGCAGGCGCTTGTGATCCTGGCTGGTGGCCAGCGGTAATACATTCTTTCCGTCCACCATCACGATGAAGCTGGCTTCTTCGCCTTCGAGGAACTCCTCAATCACCACGCGGGCACCGGCGTCGCCGAGCCGGTTGCCGGACAGCATCATGTCGATGGCCTGATGCGCTTCGTCCGGCGTCGTCGCCACGACCACACCTTTGCCTGCCGCCAGGCCATCTGCCTTGATGACGATGGGTGTGCCGTGCTTGTTCACATAGGCATGCGCAGCCTTGGCATCGCTGAAGGTTTCGAAGAATGCAGTGGGAATATTGTGGCGCGTCATGAAACGCTTGGCGAAATCCTTGGAAGATTCAAGCTGCGCAGCCGCTTTGGTCGGGCCGAAGATCCTCAGCCCGGCCATGCGGAAAGCATCCACCACCCCCGCTGCCAGCGGCGCTTCCGGGCCGACCACGGTGAGATAGATATGTTCACGCAGAGCAAAGGCGAGCAAATCGTCGATGCTTTCGAGTGCGACGTTTTCCAGGCCGTTCTC
>JANONV010000171.1:0-5602 GCA_031421015.1 Gallionella sp.
GCAACTCCCCGGGGTGCAGGACACGGCGCGCGCCAAGGATATTCTGGGGCGCACCGCGACGCTGGAAGTGCGCATGGTGGATGAGGAGCGTCAAATCGGCGCAGGCGGGAGCGTGCCGTTCGGCACCGATATGTTCAAAGAGCGCGACGGCACTGCACTGCTGGTGAAGAAGCAGGTGATACTCACCGGCGAGCGCATCAACGACGCCCAGCCCGGTTTCGACAGTCGCACCAATGAAGCGGCGGTGCATATCAATCTGGACGCTGTGGGCGCGCGCAGATTCAAGGAAGCGACGCGCGAAAATGTCGGCAAGCGCATGGCTATCATCCTGTTTGAAAAGGGCAAGGGCGAGATCATCACCGCGCCGGTGATACGCGAAGAAATCGGCGGTGGCCGCGTGCAGATCAGCGGCCAGATGAACACGGTCGAAGCGCAGGACACCGCGCTGCTGCTGCGCGCCGGCGCGCTGGCGGCGCCGATGGAAATCATCGAAGAGCGCACCGTCGGACCCAGCCTCGGCGCGGACAACATCAAGCGCGGTTTCGATTCCACCAAGATTGGATTCATCATCATTGCGATTTTCATGGTGGCTTATTACCTGTCGTTCGGCGTGATTTCCGTGCTGGCGCTGGGCGCGAATCTGCTGTTGCTGGTGGCGTTGCTGTCCATGCTGCAAGCCACGCTGACTTTGCCGGGCATGGCGGGTATCGCGCTGACGCTGGGCATGGCGATTGACGCCAACGTGCTGATCAACGAGCGTATCCGCGAAGAGCTGCGCAACGGCGTCACCCCGCAGGCCGCGATCCATGCCGGTTATGACCGCGCTTGGGGCACTATTCTGGATTCCAACATCACCACTCTGATCGCCGGGGTTGCGCTGTTCATGTTTGGATCGGGCGCGATCAAGGGGTTTGCGGTGGTGCTGTGTCTGGGCATTCTGACTTCGATGTTCAGCGCGATACTGGTATCGCGCGCGCTGGTGAACCTCATTTATGGCCGCAAGACGCGGCTGACTCACGTGTCCATAGGTTAAGGAGTACTCGCGTAGCGAGACGTTTGTTCCCTCTCCCGCAGGGATTGAAGGTTGCTCTTCTCGTTTGCCTCCTCTCCCGCTTGCGGGAGAGGATTGAGGTGAGGGGCTTCTCTACGGGAGAGGGTTTGGGAGAGGGAAACGTGCATGACTGTCATGCACGTTAGGCTGAGGATCAATATGGAATTTTTCAAGTTCAAAAAAGTTATTCCGTTCATGAGTTATGGACGCACCACCACCGCCATTTCGCTGGTGACGTTTTTGGTTGCGGTATTTTTTCTCGCCACCAAGGGACTGAATCTCGGTGTGGATTTTACCGGCGGCACAGTGGTAGAGGTGCATTACGCGCAGTCGGCCGATCTCGCCAAAGTGCGCGAGCAGCTCGCCGCGACCGGTTTTCATGACGCGTTGGTGCAGAATTTCGGCTCCAGCCGTCATGTGCTGATCCAGGTGCCGCTCAAACAGAATCTATCCGGCGCGAAATTGAGCGAACAGGTGATGGAAAGCCTGCGCAAGCAGGATGCGGGAGTGGAAATACGCCGCGTCGAATTCGTCGGACCGCAGGTCGGCAAGGATTTGGTGGAGAACGGCGCGCTGGCCTTGCTGCTGGTGTCGCTGGGTATCGCCGGTTATCTGTGGCTGCGCTTCGAGTGGAAGTTCGGGCTGTCCGCCATCATCGCCAACCTGCATGACGTGGTCATCATCCTCGGCTTCTTTTCCTTCTTCCAATGGGAATTCTCGCTGTCCGTGCTGGCGGCGGTGCTGGCGGTGCTGGGCTACTCGGTGAACGAATCGGTGGTGGTGTTTGACCGGATCCGCGAAAACTTCCACAAGATGCGCAAGGCGGAAGTGGCCGAGATCATTGATAACGCCATTACCCGCACCATGTCGCGCACCATCATTACTCACGGATCCACGATGATGATGGTCGGCGCGATGCTGTTTCTCGGCGGCGAAACGCTGCATTACTTCGCCATGGCGCTCAGCATCGGCATCATGTTCAGCATCTACTCCTCGGTGCTGGTCGCCAGCCCGCTGCTGATGCTGCTCGGCGTGTCGCGCGCAGACTTCATCAAGCCGGAAAAGACCGCAGCCGAAGAAGTGCTGCCTTAATGGATTTACTCGCTGCATTCATCGACATCGTCCTGCATCTGGACGCGCACCTGCTGGCGCTCACCCAGCAGTACGGTATGTGGGTATACGCCGTCCTGTTCCTGATCATCTTTGCCGAAACCGGACTGGTGGTCACCCCGTTTCTGCCCGGCGATTCGCTGCTGTTCGTGGCCGGCGCGTTGTGCGGGATGGGCGCACTGCAACTGGAGCTGCTCGTCCCGTTGCTGATAGCGGCGTCGTTCAGCGGCGACAACACCAACTATTGGATAGGGCGATTGTTGGGCTTGCGCTTGATTAAGCGCATGAACGGCAAATTTATCAAGCGCGAGCATCTGGACAAGGCTCACGCCTTCTATGAGAAACACGGCGGCAAGACCATCATCATCGCGCGCTTTTTGCCTATCGTGCGCACCTACGCGCCGTTTGTGGCAGGGGTCGGGCTGATGCGCTATCGGCTGTTCGTGCTGTTCAGCGCGCTGGGCAGTGTGCTGTGGATAGTCAGCCTCACCGTGGCGGGCTATTTGTTCGGCAACATCCCGGTGGTGAAAAACAACCTCACTTTGATCATTCTCGGTATCATTGCAATCACTTTACTGCCCGCGTTGCTGGAGCTGATCCGGCATCGCAAACAGACCGTTTGAACGGTTCCCGTTGGAATCGGCGTCGATCAGCATCTCGAAACTTTTATTTTTGAACGAGTGTCCTATTTCTGTCCGGTGATTAACGGGGATTTTTGAGGAGCGAACAATGAAAAAAAGTTTATGGATATCGGGTCTGCTCGCTTTGTGCGGCAATGCCTATGCGGCGGATTTTTTCGATACCGCACAAGTGATTTCCAGTGCGCCGATTTATGAACGTGTGACCAAGCGGCTGCGGGAATGCTGGACGGAAACCGTGTCGGTGGCCGCGCCCAGAGAACATTCCGTCGGCGGCGCAGTGGTCGGTGGTGTGGCCGGCGCGTTGATTGGCAGCCAGATCGGCCAGGGTACGGGCAAGAAAGCGGCGACCGTTGCGGGTGGTATTGCAGGCGCGATGGCCGGTGACCGGATCGCCAGCCCGAATCCACCGCAAACCCGGGAAGTGGAGCGCTGCCGGGAAGTGGAAAACAGCGGCGAAGCCGCCGAGGTCATTAAAGGGTACAGCGTCACTTATCGCTACAACGGACAGGACATCACTACCATCCTGCCCTATCAGCCGGGTCCGACGGTTCGTATCGGGGTGAGCGTCATCGAAGATCGGCGCTAGTAAACTGTAACACCTTAAACCCAACCCCCCTCAGTTCCCCCTTGCACCCGCAAGGGGTACGCCGGTGGGTACCCCGCTGCTGCGCAGCGACCCTTCCGCAGTCAAGGGGGACGCTTAGCTCCTCCCCTGTTTCTCCCCCTGACAAGGGGGGTGGGGGGTTGGGGAGGCCGGGAGGGGTTGGTGTGCGAAGATTCATCTGTTCCACGGTAGGTACTAGCGAGCTGACAAGTTAGCCAAATCTTCCCGTAATGTAATCTTCAGTGCGCTTGTTGGCCGGGTTGATGAACATCTTGTCGGTGTCGCCGAACTCGATCAGGTCGCCCAAGTACATGAAAGCGGTGTAGTCGGATACCCGTGCCGCCTGCTGCATGTTGTGGGTGACGATCAGTATCGTCACCTTTTCCTTCAGCTCGGAAATTAATTCCTCGATGCTGCCGGTGGCGATCGGATCGAGCGCGGAGGTGGGTTCGTCGAACAGCACGATTTCCGGATCAATGGCCAGTGCGCGGGCGATACACAGACGCTGCTGCTGGCCGCCGGAAAGATTGAAAGCCAGGTCCTTCAGGCGATCTTTTGCTTCGTTCCATAGCGCCGCGCCGCGCAATGCTTCTTCCACCTTGCCGTCGATCTCCTGTTTGTTGCGCATCCCGCGCACCCGCAGCCCGTAGGCTACATTTTCATAAATGGATTTTGGGAACGGGTTGGGTTTCTGGAACACCATGCTGATGCGCATACGCACTTCCATCGGGTCGACCTGGCGTGCGACGATGTTAATGTTGTCCGGGTGCAGGATGATTTCGCCTTCATAACGGTTGCCCGGATACAGGTCGTGCATGCGGTTGAAGCAGCGCAAAAAAGTTGATTTTCCGCAACCGGATGGGCCGATAATGGCTGTCACCTGCTTGTCGGCAATCGGCATGTTGATGTTTTTGAGCGCCTGCACCTTGCCATAGTAAAAATTGAGGTTGTTCACCTCCGCTTTCGGTTTGGCTGCTGGGTGTTCTTGAATACCCGGTATCGGCATTATTTTTTCTCCTACCATTTGATGTTTTTACGAATTTTGTAACGCAGATAAATCGCCAGCGCATTCATCGCCAGCGTCATGACGATGATCACCACACCGGTCGCAGCCGCGTTGATCAAAAAGGCTTCCTCAGGACGCGATACCCAGTTGAACATCTGGATCGGCAGCACCGTAAACGGCGAGAATAGCCATTCGAATGAGATATAAGGGGCTTCCGACGTATAGGGCGGAGGCGGCAGGAAGGCGATAAAGGTGAGCGCGCCGATAGTGATGATCGGGGCGGTTTCGCCGATCGCGCGCGACATGCCGATGATGATCCCGGTCAGAATGCCGCCTCTCGAATACGGCAATACGTGATCTGCAATCATCTGCCAGCGTGTCGTGCCGAGAGCGTAAGCCGCCTCGCGGATCTCGCTCGGGATGGTGCGCAGCGATTCGCGCGTCGCCACGATGACAATGGGCAGGATCAGCAGCGCCAGGGTCAGCCCGGCGGTCAGGATGCTCTGGCCGAGACCCAGTTGATAGACGAACAATCCCAGCGCAAGCAGGCCGTAAATAATGGACGGGACACCGGCCAGGTTGCTCACGTTGATTTCGATGATCGCGGTCAGCAAGTTCCTGGGTGCATATTCTTCGAGGTAGATCGCGGCAGCGACGCCCACCGGAACGGCAACAAGGGCGGTGACCAGCATGACCAGCATGGTGCCTACCCAGGCGGACAGAATGCCGGCGTGTTCCGCGCGCCGGGATGGGAAAGACGTAAAAAAGTCGTAGTTGAGTCGCGCCATTCCGTCCAGCAGCAGGTCGGTGAACAGCGCCAATAAAGTAACGACACCCAGCATCATGCACACCAGACCGACCAGCGAAAAGACGTAATCGTTGAATTTCAGGCGGCGGATCAGCGCGCGGATGCTGGCTGCTTTTTGCAGGGGTGATAAATTTTCGGGCATGTTATTCCAATTCTGTTTTTTTGTAGGGTGCGCTTGCGCACCCTACATAAGCTTATTTAATAGAGCTCCCGGAAACGTGTCCGCACCATATGCCCCAGAACATTGAAAGCCAGCGTCATCAGAAATAGCACCAGCCCGGCAGCGAAGATGCTCTGATAGCCGATCGAGCCGTGCGGCAGGTCGCCCAGGGCAACCTGTACGATGTAGGCCGTAATAGTCGCAGCCGCCTCGGTCGGGTCG
>JANONV010000172.1:0-10667 GCA_031421015.1 Gallionella sp.
AGCGCGCAGCAGTCGAGCAGCGCCTCGCGCATGGTGAGGTTAAACGAGGCGATGGGCAGCATCTCCTCGAACAGTTTGCCGTTGACATAGGGAAAGGCGGCGATCTGTTCATCCAGCGTTTTCGCGCGCGCAGGGATTGAAGAGTGATTTTCACGATCGCTTGGCTTCGCCCCCCTCGCTGCGCTCTCCCCGCTTGCGGGGGAGGATTGAGGAGGGGGACTTTCCGGCGTATTAAGCACCTGAAACAACAGGGTCAGTTGTGCGCCGAGGTCTGAGCCATCGGGGGCGGTGCGTTCCTCTATCCAGGCGCGGAATGCGCTGGCTGGCTGGAAGATGCCGGTGTCTTCGGCGAACAGGCAGAACAACAGACGCACCAGCAGCACTTCGAGCGGATGTCCTTCATAGCCGGATGCCTTGAGCGCATCGTGCAGCTTGCCCATGCGCTCAGCGGCTTTGATGTTGACCGGGTTTTGTGGCGCGATGATTTGCGTGCGGTAGCCGGCGATGAAGGCGAAGTGCTTGATGTGCTTGTGCAGGTCGCGCAATGGAAATTCGTGGAAGTCACCCCCTCCCCAGCCCTCCCCCGATGGGAGAGGGAGCGGTGGGTCGAGATCATACAAACGGAAGCGCGCGAAGTCGGAGACCAGCACATATTTCGGCAGGTCGCGTTCCTTGATGCCGGGGAAGTAATCGAGCGCCTGGGTGTAGGCGCGATCGAGGTCTTTGCCGCGTGATTTGTGCTCGACCAGCAACATGCCTTTCCAGAACAGGTCGATATAGCCTTGCTGGTCGCCGAGCTTTTTGACCGGCTCCTCGAAGCTGGCAACGCGCTTGCGGTCTATGCCGAAGATGTTGAAGAACTCTGTCCAGAATGGCTTGGCTTCGGCGTCTTCCGAAGTTTCGTTCTCCCAGCGTTTGGAGAATTCCAATGCGCGGCTGCGGATTTCGTTCCATGCAAGTGCCATTCGATACCCCGGTTATCTGGTTGTGGTGAGGTGAAGGAGGCTTGATTCTATGCCATGCAGGACTTCCCCACCTAACCTTGGGCAAGGTTCACACTTATCATACCTCGTTGCATTCACTATAACGCAGGCGTAGAGTGCCGCCCCAATCTTCTGCGGAGAAGACTGAAGTAGGGGGCGAGATGAGCAGCACGCAAACGAAACAAAAATTACCTGTCTTGGTGATGGCCGCGCTCGGCGTGGTGTACGGCGATATCGGCACCAGCCCGCTATATGCCTTCAAGCAGGCTTTCGCCAGTGCGCACGGCCTGGTGCCCACCGAACCCAATGTGCTGGCGGCGCTGTCGGCATTGTTCTGGGCGATGATGCTGATCATCTCGGTCAAATACGTGTGGGTCATGCTCAAGTTCGACAACAACGGCGAAGGCGGCGTGCTGGCGCTGACCGCATTGGCGAACCGCTCAGTACAAGGTACTTCACGCTGGAAACTGCTGATCGCCACGGCAGGCATCTTTGCCGCCGCGCTGTTTTACGGCGATGCGCTCATCACTCCGGCGATCTCCGTGCTCTCCGCCGTCGAGGGACTCAGCGTCGCCGCCCCCGCACTGGAAAAACTCATCATCCCCATCACTATCGGCGTGCTCACCGGATTGTTCTTCATCCAGCGGCGCGGCGCGGGCAGCATGGGCAAGCTGTTCGGCCCGATCGCGCTGTTGTGGTTCGCCACACTGGGCGTGCTCGGCGCGATCAGCATCATGGAAACACCGTCCGTGCTGCGCGCGATCAATCCGATGTACGCGCTCAGTTTTGCGGTGGAGCATCCGGCGGGTATGTTCCTGCTGCTGTCGGCGGTGTTTCTGGCACTCACCGGCGGCGAAGCACTGTATACGGACATGGGACATTTCGGCGCCAGGCCGGTGCGGCTGGCATGGTACGGCCTGGTCTGTCCGGCGCTGCTCATCAACTATTTCGGTCAGGGCGCGCTGGTGCTGCGTTCGGCGGATGCCATCCTGAATCCGTTCTATCTGCTGTCGCCGGAATGGTTCATGCTGCCACTGGTCGCGCTGGCCACTGCCGCGACGGTGATCGCTTCGCAAGCCACTATCTCGGGCGCATATTCCATCACCCTGCAAGCGATGCGCATGGGTTATCTGCCGCGCCTGTTCATCCGCCACACCTCCGATTCGCAGCGCGGACAGATCTACATTCCCGCAGTGAACTGGATGATGCTGGCCGGGGTCATCATTCTGGTGCTCGAATTCGGCTCTTCCGGCGCGCTGGCCGCGGCCTATGGCATCGCCGTGTCCGGCACCATGATCATCACCACCTTGCTGACCGTCTTTATCACACTGACGCTGCCGGGGCGTGCGCGACTGCCATTGCTGGCTGCGTTGGCGGCATTCGCATTGCTGGAATTGTTGTTCTTCAGTTCCAACCTGACCAAGATAGCAAGCGGCGGCTGGATGCCGCTGGCGCTCGGCCTGGTGCTGTTCGTCCTGCTTTCTACATGGAAAAAAGGCAGCAGCCTCATAGCCGAACAACGGCACAAACTCGACATTCCGATGGCGGCCTTTATCGCCGGGACGCAACCCGATGTACCGCGCGTGCCCGGCACGGCGGTCTATCTGACGGCGGATCCGACCTTCGTACCCAGCGCACTATTCCACAGCCTCAAGCACTTCAAGGTGTTGCATGAGCAGACGCTATTCATACATGTAGTGACTGCCGATGTACCCTACATCGAGTCGGAGCAACGGCTGAAAGTGACCCGGCTCGCTCCCGGCATATACGACGTCGCCCTGCACTTCGGCTTCCGCCAGGAAGTGGATATCCCTGCGGCATTGGAAGGGCTGGCTGCGCACGGAGTGGCGCTCGAAGCTATGAGCACGACCTTCTTCATCGCGCGCTCGAATGTCGCGGACGGCCCGGGCGGCATGGCGTCGTGGCGGTGCGCCCTGTTCTCATGGATGACGCGCCAATCGGAAGGGGCGGCGAGCTTCTTCAATCTGCCAGCCAACCAGGTAGTAGAACTCGGCACCAAAGTCATGCTGTGATGGCACAGATCATCGAGTTATGCCAATTCCATTTCAAACAGCCCATAACTCTGTAGGGGCGAGATTCATCGCGCCCCTACGATATTGCACTATTGATCGGAAAATGGAATTATGTCCATATAACCAGGCAACTGTTGAAGCGGTATATAAATAAAGGGATAATCCGCGCCTGTTTTTGAAAGCTCTGCAATGACTGAATATCTGCTGATCCTGGTCGGCGCGGTGTTTGTGAACAACATCGTGATGGTGAAAATTCTCGGGCTGTGTCCGTTCATGGGGGTCTCCAAAAAACTGGAGACCGCCATCGGCATGGGCGCGGCCACCACTTTTGTGCTGACCCTGGCCTCGGGTGCGAGTTATCTCATCAATCAATATCTGCTCGGACCGGAACTGGCTTACCTGACCACGCTGTCGTTCATCGTGGTGATCGCCGGCATCGTGCAGCTCACCGAAATGGTGATCCAGAAAACCAGCCCGGTGCTGTATCAGGTGCTGGGCATTTATCTGCCGCTGATCACCACCAATTGCGCGGTGCTGGGCATTCCGCTGCTCAATGTGCAGGCCAAGCACAATTTCATGGAATCCATTTTTTTCGGCATGGGCGGCGCGCTGGGCTTTACGCTGGTGATGGTGCTGTTCGCCGCGATGCGCGAGCGCATGGAAGGCGCGGATGTGCCGGTGATCTTCAAGGGTTCGGCGATCGCGATGATCACGGCGGGACTGATGAGTCTGTCTTTTATGGGGTTTTCCGGGCTCGTTAAATAATGGACAGGTCTATAAATTTATTTTTTGGAAATTCTAATTTTTTTGGAGCGCGGGCATCCTGCCCGCAATTCAGCCAATCTCCTTCAGGCAATCACCAAAGTAGTTGCGGGCAGGATGCCCGCGCTCCAGGGTAAACGCAAATTGTTAAATGCATTGCTGGCAATGGCGGCTATCGCAATCGTGCTCGGCGCGGTGCTGGGGTTTGCCGCGATCAAATTCCGCAGCGCAGGCAATCCGCTGGTGGACAAGATCGACGCGATTTTGCCGCAAACGCAGTGCGGACAATGCAGCTATCCCGGCTGCAAGCCTTATGCGTCCGCCATCGCAGCCGGAGAGGCCGAGATCAATCGCTGCCCGCCGGGCGGCGAGGAAGGCATCCGGAAACTCGCCGATCTGCTCGGCGTGGATTTCAAACCCTTCGGCGGCGACACCGCCGCGCCCAAGGCCAAGTCGGTCGCGATCATCGACGAGAGCAACTGCATCGGCTGCACACTGTGCATCCAGGCCTGTCCGGTGGATGCCATCGTCGGCGCGGCCAAGCAGATGCACACCGTCATCGCCGCTGAATGCACCGGCTGCGAACTGTGTGTCGCGCCGTGTCCGGTGGACTGCATCAGCATGGTGGCCATCGAGGAAAAGATCACTGACTGGAAATGGAAATATCCGGTGATTTCACTGGCAGCGGCACGATGAGAAAGCTGCACCATTTCCACGGCGGCATCCACCCGCCCGGCAACAAGATGCAATCCACCCGGGCGGCCATCGCGCATGCGCCGCTGCCGTTGAAGCTGACCATACCGTTCCACCAGCATGCGGGAGAAACGGCCAAGCCCGTCGTGAAAGTTGGCGATCATGTGTTGAAGGGTCAGCTGATCGGCATGCCGGACGGTTTTGTTTCCAGCGCGGTACACGCTTCCACTTCGGGGGTCATCGCCGCAATCGACATGCAGCTCATCGCCCATCCTTCCGGCCTGCCGAATCTGTGCGCCACGCTAATACCGGACGGCAAGGAAGAATGGATTCCGCGCAAGGCGATCGATTTCCGCAGCCGCACCCCTGCCGAGTTGCAGCAACTGCTGCGCATGGCCGGCGTGGTGGGTCTGGGCGGCGCGGCATTTCCCAGCGACATCAAACTGCGCACCGGCAAGCAAAAATTCAAAACGCTGATCCTGAACGGCGCGGAATGCGAACCCTATATCACCTGCGACGACATGCTGATGCGCGAACGTGCTGCGGAGATCGTGCAGGGCGCGGAAACGCTGCGCTTCATGCTGGATGCCTCCGAGGTGCTGATCGGCGTCGAGGACAACAAACCCGAAGCGATCGCTGCATTGCGGCAGGCGATTGCCGATAGCCATATAAATTTTGCAGTAATTACGATACCGACGATTTATCCGGGCGGCAGCGCGAAGCAACTGATCCGCGTGCTCACCGGACTGGAAGTGCCCTCCGGTCTGTTGCCCACCGACATCGGCGTGCAATGCTTCAACGTCGCCACCGCTTACAGCGTTCATCGCGCTCTCGCGCACGGCGAGCCGCTGCTGTCGCGCGTCGTCACCATCGCCGGCAACGTCCGCCACGCGCGGAATTTTGAGGCGCTGATCGGCACGCCTATCAACGAGCTGGTCGCGCTGGGTGAACAGCTTCCGGACAGCAACGGCTACATCATGGGCGGCACTATGATGGGCTTTGCCTTACCTGCGGTGCGTGCCCCGGTGGTAAAAGCCACCAATTGCATCATCGTTTCATCGGAAAAATTATTTCCGCCGCCCCCGCCCGCCATGCCGTGCATCCGCTGCACCCGCTGTGTCGAAGTGTGCCCGGCGGATTTGCAGCCGCAGGATTTATTCTGGTTCGCCCAATCCAAAGAGTTCGGCAGGGCGCAGGCATTCAGCCTGTTCGACTGCATCGAATGCGGCGCATGCAGCTATGTCTGCCCCAGCCACATCCCGCTGGTGCAGTATTATCGTTTTGCCAAGAGCGAGATCCGCGCACGCGAACACGACAAGCAACTCGCGGACAAGGCGCGCGAGCGCCACGAATATCGCGAACACCGCATCGAACGCGAGAAACAGGAAAAGGCGGAGAAGCTTGCAGCAAAAGCAAGAGCTGCAAATGCACATGCCCATGCGCCAATGACCCCGCAACAGCAACAGGAACTCGCGGACATCGAAGCGCGCCGCGCGCATATCCGCGAACGTGCCCGTTCCGAAGTCGAACACTACGAGGACTAATTCCTTTGCATAGTTAAATTGCAATGCCGTAGGGTGCGAGAACCCCTGCGGGGCAAAATTATTGTTGTTTAAGGGCGCCTCTAAAAATTCAGAGTTCGCCCAAATGCAAGGCGCGGAAAAAATTTAGCAGCGCCGCATATATATGATATGTAAGCAAGAAATTTTTTGCGAGCATCCGCTGCGCGGCTTGCCTGCTTACCCCGCTTCCGCAACGCAGCAGCTGGGATACAACGAAGTTGCTGTGTAGGCTAACCTTCAGGTTATGCCGGAACTAAAATGTGGATTTTTAGAGGTGCCCTTAAAATAGAACCGGAATTACACCATGCTCTTTTCTCCCTACATCAGCAAACCCGACAACGTCGCGCTGATCATGTTCAAGGTGCTGCTGGCGCTGATCCCCGGCATCGCGCTGTACGTCTGGTATTTCGGCCCGGCGATTCTGGTTTCGATCACGCTGGCCAGTCTCACCGCGCTCGGCACAGAGGCGGTCATGCTCAAGTTGCGCGACCGTCCGGTCATGCCGTTTCTCAAGGACAACAGCGCACTGCTCACCGCGTGGCTACTCGCTCTTTCCATCCCGCCGCTGGCGCCGTGGTGGCTGGTGGTGGTCGGTACGGTCTTTGCAATCGCCGTCGCCAAACACCTGTACGGCGGCCTGGGCAACAACCTGTTCAATCCGGCGATGGTGGGCTACGCGGTGCTGATCATCTCGTTTCCGGTGCAGATGACGCACTGGGTCGCGCCGCAGGGGCTGGTGATGGCCGAGCTCGGCTTCGTGGAACAACTGAAATATATTTTCCTCGGCGTGCTGCCGCAAGGCCTAGCTCTGGATGCACTCACGATGGCCACGCCGCTGGACACGCTGAAGACGCACTTGCATCTCGATGAGTCTGTCCAGCAGATCCTCAACATGCCGATCTATGGTCAGATAGCCGGGAACGGCAGCGAAATGGTGGCATGGGGATTCTTGTTCGGCGGGATTTATCTGCTCGCCACGCGCATCATCAGTTGGCATATCCCGGTCGCCTATCTGGTCACCCTGTTCGTCATCGCCGGAATCTTTCATCTGCTTGACCCCAGCCGCTACGTGGCGCCGCTGTTCCACTGGTTCTCCGGCGCGGCGATGCTGGGCGCGTTCTTCATCCTCACCGATCCGGTGAGCAGCCCCACCACCAACAATGGCCGCTTGATCTTCGCCGCTGGCGCGGCCTTGCTCACTTACCTGATCCGCGTGTTCGGCGGATTCCCGGACGGCGTCGCGTTCGCCACGCTGCTGATGAACATTTGTGTGCCGTTGATCGTGCTTTACACCCAGCCCAAAGTGTTTGGTAAAAAAGGCCATGGATTGGGCAAAAAGGATCAGCCATGAGACGGAGTATCGCGAAAGCCTCCGTGTACACCGCGCTCAACCTGCTGTTCTTCGCGTTGATCGGCACGGCAATGCTGGCCTTGACCTACCAGTTGACGTACGACCCCATCGCGCGCAGCGAAGAACAAGAAAAGCTGAAACTGATCACGCAAATCGTGAGCCCTTCGGCTTACGATAACGACATTATGAAAGACACCACGCAACTGGCTGCCGATACTTTGCTGGGTAACCCGGAGCCGACCATCGCCTATCGCGGTCGCCTGAACGGGCGATCCTCCATCGTGGTACTACAGGCCACCGCACCAGACGGATATAGCGGTAAAATTCGCCTGATCATCGCGATTCGCAGCGACGGCAGAATAGGCGGTGTGCGCGTCGTCTCGCACAAGGAAACCCCAGGTCTGGGCGATTACATCGAGATCGCCAGAAACAACTGGATCACCGGCTTCAACGACACCTCGCTGGAAAATCGCAAGGACAGCGACTGGAAAGTCAAAAAAAATGGTGGCCAATTCGACTACATGGCCGGTGCCACCATCACCCCGCGCGCGGTGGTGAAAGCGGTGCACAAGGCGTTGCAGTATTTTGAGGTGAACCGCGATAAGCTGTTCGCTACAAACAACCCAACCCCTCCCGGCCTCCCCTTGTCAGGGGAGGTGTCTAGCTCCTCCCCTGTAGCTCCCCCTGACAAGGGGGGTGGGGGGTTGGGGAGGCCGGGAGGGGTTGGGGTTAAGGAGCAAACAAAATGACCATACAGGAAATGAAAGACATACTTCACAACGGCCTGTGGAAACAAAACACGGGCGTAGTGCAACTGCTAGGCCTATGCCCTATCCTCGCCGTGAGCAGCTCGGTCGTAAACGCGGTGAGCCTGGGAATCGCCACCACCATCGTGATGGCCTTATCCGGCGCAGCCATCGCGCCGATCCGGCAAATCGTCCCCAATGAAGCGCGCATCCCGGTGTTCATTCTGATTATCGCCGTGCTGGTGACAGTGATCCAGTTTTCCATGAACGCCTATATGTATACGCTGTATGTGGTGCTCGGCATTTTCATCCCGCTGATCGTCACCAACTGCATCGTGCTCGCCCGTATCGAAGCCTTCGCCTCCAAAAATCCCGCTCTTGAATCCGCGTTGGATGGTCTGGCAATGGGCTTGGGGTTGACTGCCGTGCTGGCCGTGTTAGGCGGCATACGCGAAATTTTCGGACAAGGCACACTGCTGTCCGGCATAGACCTGGTGTTTGGCGACGCGGCGAAATCCTGGGTGATTACCGTCGTGCCGAACTATCACGGCTTCCTGCTCGCCATCCTGCCACCTGGCGCGTTCATCGCCTTGGGTTTGCTCATCGCTGGCAAAAACTGGCTGACCCTGCGCGCCGAACAAAAATCAAAAATGGCGCTAACAATAACGGCTTCGTCTCAGGCTGCATGAACGGCGCATGCGTGACTCGCGCAGGGTGCAATAACCAGCGGGCATTGCACCGAATGTTTTTTAGCCCGTAGGTTGGGTTAGGGGCTTTTTCGCGCAACCCAACATCATTTATAAGCTGTTGGGTTACGCGGTGAAACTGCTAACCCAACCTACAATCACTGCGAATTTTCTGTATGATTGCACGCAGGAATACAAGAGTCCAAACAATGAAACCATCTAAATTGCTTGCTTCGCATCGCAGCGAAATTTGCCGCATGGTTGAACAGAACCATGCGCGCAATCCGCGCGTGTTCGGCTCTGTGTTGCATGGCGGAGATACGGATAACAGCGACCTCGACCTCTTGGTTGATCCGTTGCCGGAAACCAATTTGTTAAACTTGGGTGCGCTTCAAGTCGGGCTTGAGTAATTGCTTGGTGTACCGGTGGACATCCTCACGCCGGGCGATCTGCCGGAAAAATTCCGCGACGTTGTTCTTAAGGAAGCTGTTCCGGTATGACCCAGTAGGGTGGGCACGATTCTGTGCCCACGCGGATACTACCGCGTGGGCAGACACAACCCCGTCTGCCCACCCTCCAAAAAATCCCGTTAAAATATATCCATGAATTCCGCCAAACGCCGCGAAATCTTTCTGCGCCTGCAAGCGGCCAACCCGCACCCCACCACCGAACTGGAATACCACTCATCGTTCGAACTGCTGGTCGCGGTGATGCTCTCGGCGCAAGCCACCGATGTCAGCGTGAATGCCGCGACGCGGCAGCTATTCCCTGTCGCCAACACGCCACAAGCGATACTGGCGCTCGGCGAGGAAAAGCTGCGCGAGTATATCCAGCGCATCGGCTTGTACAAGACCAAAGCCAAACATGTGATACAGACCTGTCGTTTGCTGAAGGAGCACCATGGCGGCGCGGTCCCGCAAACCCGCGAGGCACTGGAAGCCTTGCCCGGCGTGGGCCGCAAGACAGCCAACGTGATCCTCAACACCGCGTTCGGCCAGCCCACCATCGCTGTAGACACGCACATCTTCCGTCTCGCGAACCGCATCGGATTAGCGCCCGGCAAGACCGTGCTGGAAGTGGAAAACAAATTGCTCAAAGTTGTGCCGGATCAATTCAAACACGATGCCCACCATTGGTTGATCCTGCATGGCCGGTATGTTTGCCTGGCACGTAAACCGAAATGTGGCGCGTGTATCATTTACGATTTGTGCGAATACAAAAGGAAAGAAGCCTGATGTTTTTCAACCCATCGCGTGATGAAGCGCGAAATTTTTTATTCGATTCCTGGCGCAAGCACAGAGCCAAAGAATTGCTCACACCGCTGGAAGACCTCGCCGCACAGCTCATCGCCAAGCATCCCGAATACTTTGTTGTGCTGGAAAATCCAGAGCAATATCAGGATCAAGACTACCTGCCGGAACAAGGGGCAAGCAATCCCTTTTTGCATCTGATGATGCACCTCACCATCGAAGAGCAAATTTCCATAGACCAGCCGGAGGGAATACGCGCGCATTTTGTGCGCCTGACTCAGAAGTTTGAATCGGAACACGAGGCGCAACACCGCATGATGGAGTGCCTAGCTGAGATGATCTGGCAAGCGCAACGCAGCAGTGTCCAGCCGGATGCGGCTGTATACTTCGCTTGTCTGGAACAGCAATGAACCTAGACAAAGCAGTTGACGGCGAGTCTTCTGTATTTTCATTGTGTTGGATTGCATTTGTAGGTGCGAATTTATTCGCATATAACGCGCTGTTAATGCGAATAAATTTGCACATACAACGCCGTCAACTGGTGAACAGGCAATGACATGAGATTATCCAAGATCACCACCCGCACCGGCGACACCGGCAG